>NZ_JACJOQ010000185.1:0-40475 GCF_014695635.1 Coleofasciculus sp. FACHB-712
ATTTTTTTGAAGGCGATGCGGACTTCTTCCCAGGATTTTGTTTCGGAATTATTCATCATTCGTATGTAGATGCGATCGCTTCTATAGCAATCCTAAATGATTCGTGAATAAGAGATCCCCGACTTCTTTCTCGAAGTCGGGGATCTGAAGGGCTAGCATCTACAGCTCAAATCGGATTGCTTCTAGTGTCTGCTCTTAGCAATAAGATATATTAAGTTTTAGGAAAATCTGACGTAGTTTATTTTAGCTTTTTCTTAAAAAGGAGTGCGCTTAATGGTTAACTACGGTTTAAATTTAGCCTCGTTACTTGGTTTAATGTATTGGATTATCGGTTGAATTTATCCGATAATAGCTATTATTTTAATAATTAAACGTTCAAGACAAACGAGTGTTTTGTCCCTAATTGTTTATGTTATTCAAATCGTATTTTTACCAGTAATAATGTTCTCGTGTGGCTTTATTTTATTTTCTCAAGGTTGGCGTTTAGACCCAATCCTTCAGTTTGTACAATTTCTTTTAACAGGGGTCATTATTTGCATAATTATCAAAGATATTTATAGTGATTTTATTTAAAATTAGAAAGGAGTTAATGAAATGATAAATTTTGGTTTAAATTCAGCATCGATTTTAGGGATAATATATATTATTCTGGCTATAACCTATCTAAGTTTAATTAAAGGTGCAGCATCCGCATGAAGAAATAACTTGAGTGCCTCAGTTTTAAAATTAGATAAATTTGTATCTGCAATTATAAGAAGTTTGCTGCTAATTTCCGGGATAATTTTATTTTTGCAAGGTTGGCGTTTAGATCCAGTTTTACAATTTGGGCAATTTCTTTTATTTTTATTAATCCTTTATATGATACTGAAAGATATTGTACTTGAGCGGATAGAGCGACGTAGATAAATTAAGAAGAGTGTCCGGTGAAAGAGTGGTAATTCTTCAGAGCGATCGCTCTTTTATCTCCCCCTAATAAACCTAATTAAACATAACTACGTTTTTCATGTAAAAAAGGTAATAAGAGTTGGAGGGTAGCACAGTTCGGTGGGCTACCCTCCTATTTGTGGTCAGTTGCAAGTAATGCTAACTGTTGAAAATTCCCGGCGATCAATTACCCATTACTATTCCCAACAAATTCAGTTTATTTTTACCAATCTGCCTAACTTCAGCTAATTAATAAAACTGGTAGGATTTCCCGCCGTAATCGGCTTGGGAATTGGGCTAGAGATGCCTGAAGGCGCTTCCGTCGAACTGGGTGGTGTCGCCGGTTGGTTGAAGTGTTGATAAGCGGTACGAGATATCTGGCGAATCAACTCTGAGGCCTTAGCGTCATTGTGGGGGCGTTGCACCATCACAGCAGCAATGTAGCGCTTGCCAGTGGGCATATCAATCAAGCCAACGTCTGCGATCAAGGAGCCGATATCGCCGGTTTTGTGGGCGATGTTAGCGCCTTTCCCCAGTCCCCGTGGCAGCAACGAATCTGTTACCGTTTGTTGCATGATATGCAAGATGCGATCGCGCGATGGCACCGAGACCACATTGCCTTGATTGACCATTGCCATCACCGTCGCCAACTCTTTAGGACTCGTAGTGTTCGTTCCTTCCAAGTCCGGTAGGGCGTTGTGGATAACAGTTGACGTCAATCCCCAAGATTGGAACCGCTGATTCAGCGCCTCAGCACCGCCCAAACGCTGAATCAGCATATTGGTAGCGGTGTTGTCACTAATCGCAATCATCTTAGTTGCCACCTCTAGGGCGGTGTACTTTGTCCCTGGCTTTTTGTACTGCAAATCGCCGGAACCAGAACCCATCAGATTTTTCTCTAACGTTAACGGTTCATCCAGACGAATTTTTCCAGCATCCACATCTTGGAAAAAGGCGACGAGAATTGGCACTTTAATGGTGCTAGCAGCTGGGAAGATTTCGCTACCCGAAAAGTCGAGATAGGCACCCGTCTCCAACTCTACTAAAAAGACGCCTGGATTTAATTTGGAATTTTGCGTCACCAGCGCCTGTACGTGTGCTTTCAGCGCTGGGATTTCTTGATTCAGCGTCAGAACGGAAGTACCCACCGCCGTACCCATCGCCGTGTCAGCTTGAGCTGGTGATTTTTGTCCCGGCGCTTGACCAATCGCCCCGACGGCTGACTGCTGATGGAGGGCGGAATCCTTGTTAGCAGCGCCTGCTAGCTGGCGGGTTGCCGGGTCCCAAGCAGATAAAACAGTTCCCGCGATCGCACCAATTCCCACTCCCAAGATGAGCAGACGGGCACCGTACAGCCAGGGAGAAACCGGGCGTCCGGGCGATCGCGTCCGGCGCTGAGGTAAAGTTCCCCCGCTCTTATGCGTGCCTGTGGGCTGAGCTGGCTGGGCAGGAGGGCGTTTCTGGAAGCGCCTCACATTCCCCTGTGACGGGACGGGGTAAGGGCGCACTGCCTCGCGCAGACTTTGATTGGGGATTGAACCGCCTTGACGCGAGCGATCGCGGCGGCTTGTTTGGGGTGCAGGTGCTTCTATCCCTTGCCTTCCCTGATTCACATCGGAAGCGAATCGCGAGAGTGATTTCCTCATTGGCGTGGTGGATCTTAAGGAACGATTGGGAGCAGAATTTGACTGCACCTGTCGCAGTGACAGACTGGCGCGGGAGGAGTTTCGAGTACGGAGGGACGGGGAAGATTTTTTTTGTTCTGTGTCTAGGGGCGCATTTTTCAAACCGAAACCCATCCTTGCTGAACTTTGATTCTTTCCTCGCGGCGTCGCAGCCACTTCACGGCTCACGCTCAAGGGTGTCGTTTTGAGTGCGTCGCGTCGATTCCGCGACGCGGGTTGTCTTTTTTGTTGCTCCCGCCGACGTTCGCGGATGTCAGAACGATTGTGTTGGTTCGGTGAGGATGAACTATTTGGGCTTTGCCCATTATCTTTAAACGTACTTCCTCCTGATACCGCTGACACAACTGACTGAGTTTCAGACTGCTGAGTCACTCCTAACTCCTCCACCACTATGGTTATTGTTAATTGTTAGCTGTTAAAAAGAGTGACTAACCACTGTACCGGCTAAGCCTTGGCTTTACTTTTCCAGGGTCTATCACTTGCATCAGGGAACGAATGCTTTTGCGTATCGCAACACCGCTAACGGACAAAAGAGCGTTAACGTTAACGTTCCTAGCAACTTTTGCTTATTTTATGGTGCGTCTTGCTGTTCTGGTTCATTAGCAACAGAATGTGGCAAAAATTGTAGCGCCCAGTCCATCTGGCTGAAAATGCCTCGGAGCATTGCCACTTCTGCTTTGCTGGGATTGGCTCGATTGAACAGACGCCGGAATTTTTCCATACGGCTGCCGGCGGTGTGGGGATAGAGATAACCCATTTTTAATAACACGGCTTCCATCTGTTGATAATACCCCTCCAAAACTTCTAATGAGACAGGGTCAATGGTCAGTTGTGGGTTTTCAGTTGGGAGAGGCACGGTACTGCCATGCCCGTACTGTTGATTGTCAGTAGTTTGCGACTGACTGCTGAGTGCTGACCAATTTTGGTAAAGCTCGTAACAACAAATCCCAACTGCTTGAGCCAGATTTAATGAAGGATACTCCGGATTCGTGGTAATGCGTACAAATCGCTGAGCATAGTTTAATTCCAGATTACTTAACCCGCGATCTTCTGGGCCAAAGAGCAAGGCTGATGGCAGCGGTTCTTCCAGCAACCAAGGTAAAGCGATTCTGGGATTTTCTAGCGGCGTGTCTAACGTTCGGGAGCGGGTAGTGGTGGCGATCGCTTTCACGCACCCTTGTAATGCCTCTGGGATCGTCGCGACTACCTGAGCCGATTCCAGGACGTCTATGGCATGAACTGCCATATCCGTTGCTTCTTTCGAGAGGCGATCGCATTGCGGATTCACCAGTACCAACTGCCGCAACCCCATATTTTTCATCGCGCGAGCCACAGAACCTACGTTCAGCGGGCCTGCTGGCTCTACCAATACAATCCGCACCTTAGCTAATCTAGTCTCATCCATAAGTAAAAAGAATAAAATAGTCTAAAAGCGCATCTCTCTATGGGCGGACATAATTACCTGACTTCCGATCTATTTCGTAAAATTGAATATTGGTAATGTACCGTCAAATTAACATGAAGCGCGTTCGATCCAAGTCCGACTTACCCAGCAAAATTTGCCCGGTATGTCAGCGTCCCTTTACCTGGCGCAAAAAATGGGCTGATTGTTGGGATGATGTGAAATACTGTTCGGAGCGCTGTCGCCGCCGCCGCAACCAAGCCAATGAGTCCGCGTAAAAGCCCAATTTTTAGATTTTCGATACTGGATTGAAAACATCACAAATCTAAAATCTGAAATCAAGGCTGAGTCTTGGTATTTATTAAAAATTACAAAGGATTGAAATATGTCACTCAATCAGGTGCAACCCAAGGTGATTATTCACGGTGGTGCCGGTAGCGCCCTCAAAAGTCAAGAGGGGGCTGACGCAGTCCGCAAATCACTCTACAAAGTCGTGGAAGAAGTTTATACCCTGCTTTTGGCAGGAGCAACTGCCCAAGCAGCAGTGGTACATGGTTGCCACTTGATGGAGGACGATCCCCGCTTTAATGCGGGAACAGGTTCGGTACTGCAATCAGATGGTCAAATTCGCATGAGTGCCTCCCTGATGGATGGGGCATTTCAGCGCTTGAGTGGCGTGATTAATGTATCCCGCATTCAACATCCCATCGATCTGGCCCAAGCTTTACAAGCTTCACCCGACCGCGTGCTATCAGATTACGGGTCGGCAGAACTCGTGCGGGAATTGCAGGTTCCGATTTACAATCCGATGATCGAGATTCGCTTGCAAGAGTGGCTGCAAGAGCGGAGCGAGAATTTTATTAAAGAAGCCGCTGGGGTGGTAGCGGAAAAAGAGCTGGTGGATGACCCAGAGGCTGGACGCGGCACGATTGGAGTCGTGGTTTTGGACGGTCAGGGAAATTTAGCCGCAGGCACTTCGACGGGAGGCAAAGGTTTCGAGCGGATTGGTCGAGTCAGCGATTCCGCAATGCCTGCGGGGAACTACGCCACCGCTCAAGCGGCAATTAGCTGTACGGGGATTGGAGAAGACATTATTGATGAATGTCTGGCAGCGCGGATTGTGGTGCGGGTGACGGATGGTTTGTCTCTTGCAGATGCCTTCGAGCGCTCCTTTACCGAAGCGCGTGGGCGTCAGCGGGATTTTGGGGCGATTGGGATTGATGCAACCGGAGCGATCGCATTTGGGAAAACGAGCGAAGTCCTCCTCGCTGCTTTTCACACTGGCGAACAGATGGGCGATACCTTGGAATGGACGGGTGACACCCTATCCGGCTTCATTTCTTAAGTGCAAGTAGGGTGGCAGGTTGCAGCCTGCTTGCAGTTAGGGTGTAAAAATATTAACCCCTAGGCGCATACATAACGACCAGCGTGCCAAGCAGAGCAATCCAACCTCCTAACAAGTCAAATTTGTCTGGAGCTATCTTATCTACCTGCCATCCCCAAAGAATAGAAAGAACGATGAAGACACCTCCATAAGCTGCATAAACTCTCGCAAAATTGGCAGGTTGCAGCGTCGCAATGATTCCGTAGAGAATCATTGCGATCGCTCCTAAGAAAGCAAACCAAATACTCTTATTTTCCCGCAGCCAAAGCCATATCAGATATCCTCCACCTATTTCGCATAACCCGGCTAAGACGAAATAGAATACAGACTTGATAATTGGCATCTTGATTTACTCCTGCTGGGGTTTTAAGCGCCAGCCTTTTCTGACGACTTGACGGGCACGGGCAATTACCAAAGAATCATCTAGAACGTCTTTCGTGACCACAGACCCGGCGGCAACGGTTACGTCTTCTCCCAGTGTCACTGGCGCAACCAGAACGCTGTTGGAGCCGGTTTTCGTGCGATCGCCGATTTTGGTACGATGCTTCTTCACGCCGTCATAATTAGCAGTAATTGTCCCCGCCCCGATGTTCACTTTATTTCCTAAAGTGGCATCGCCTAAATAGGACAGGTGGGCCGCATTGGTGCGATCGCCCAAGGTGCTATTTTTCAGTTCCACAAAATTTCCGATGCGGCAAGATTCCCCGACTTCTACATGACCGCGCAAATGAGCGTAGGGGCCAATCCGGGTGCCCTTTTTAACCACACTGTCAGTCACCACAGAATAAACCACCGTCACATTTTCCCCAATCTGGCTATTTTCAATCAAGCTACCAGGGCCAATGCGACTCCCAGATGCGATCGTGGTATTTCCCCGCAGATGAGTTTGCGGTTCGATCGCTACATCCGGTTGCAACTCTACCGTGTCATCAATGGTAATCGTGTCTGGACTCACGAGAGTCACACCCGCCGCCATCCAGGCATCCTTGACTCGCTCTTGTAAAATTTCGTAAGCATTACTCAGTTGTTTGCGGTCGTTAATTCCCAGAATTTCCTGGTAATCCTCCACATCCACAGCCATCACCGGCTCCATGAATTTAACCGCATCGGTTAGATAGTATTCCTGCTGGTCATTGTTCGGTACCAGTTGCGGCAATACTTTTTCCAGTTGAGGCCAATTGAAGCAGTAAACTCCTGCGTTAATCCGGCGATTTTGCTTTTGAGCAGGCGAGCAGTCCCGGTCTTCTACAATCTCTTTGACCAGATTTTGACCATTACAAAAAACCCGCCCATAGCCTTTGGGGTTTGGCATTTGGGCGGTAAGGAGGGTGGCGGCGTTCTGATGCTCTTGGTGAGTTTGCAGCAGATTTTTGAGCGTTTGCGATCGCAACAAAGGGACATCCCCATTTAAAACCAGCAAATCGCCGGTGAAGCCTTCCAGATGGGGGAGTAATTGCTGGACGGCATGACCCGTGCCCAACTGCTGGGTTTGTTCAACAAACTCCAGATTGGGAAGTGGGGGCAATCGATCGATGACTTCTACCAAGGCATCTTTGATGCGATCGCCTTGATACCCAACGATGACGAGGCACCGCGATGGTTCGACTTCAGACAAACTATGGAGAACCCGTTCGACGAGCGATCGCCCTCCCAAGGAATGTAGGACCTTGGGCAGATCCGATTTCATCCGCGTCCCACGTCCCGCTGCAAGAATTGCTACTGCTACCATATTCAGCTTTTCGCGTTATCAGACCAGCTAAAAGAATAAAGGATGAAGCATGAACCATGAAAGAGCGTTCGTGGTTCTTTCCGGGTGAAACATTGGCTCAGTCAGCCGACGCCAGCATCCGACTAAATTTTTGAGTCAATGCGATCTGCCCCTACACGGCTTCTGGCATCGCCTCAGCAACGCGAGCTGATTGAATAAACTCAGTAAACTTCTCTACTAATTGAGGATTTCTCCAACCTTTTGCCGTTTCTTCTGCAAAAATTTCTAAGGCTTGTGCTGATGTAAACGCGCGTTTGTAGGGACGTTCGCTTGTCAGGGCATCGTAAATATCAATAATTTGAAAAACCTGCGCCAAAAAAGGAATCTCCTCATTAGCTAAACCATCGGGATAACCCGTTCCATCCCAGCGTTCGTGGTGATTGCGAATAATTGGAATGACGCCCCGCATGGTTCGCAGCGGCTGACAAATTTTCTCACCAATCAGGACGTGCTGCTTCATAATTACCCATTCTTCGTCGTTGAGTTTCCCTGTTTTGAGCAGCACGGCGTCGGGAATGCCCACTTTACCGATGTCATGGAGATAACCGCCCCACATCAAATCCCGAACTTCGTTGCGAGAAAGATTCAGAAATTCACCAAAAGCTTTACCCATTTCCACCAGCCGTTCGCAGTGATCGCCTGTCGCCGGATCGCGGCTTTCAACACTACGGGCGATCGAGAACAGGACTTGTTCGGCGTGATCCAGGTCTTCATTCAAACGCTTTTGCTGGACGAGAGACCGGACTCTGGCAGAGAGTTCTAAGCGATCGAAGGGTTTGGTCAGAAAATCATCTCCACCTGCTTCAATGCCCAGAATGCGCGATCGCCTATCATTTAGCGCCGTGATAAAAACGACCGGGATCAGGCGGGTTTGTTCGTCTTGTTTTAACTTCCGACATACCTCAAACCCATCCATCCCCGGCATCATTACATCCAGCAGAATTAAATCTGGGTTGCACTCGACTACACGCTTCAATGCATCTGGCCCACTTTCTGCCTCCAAAACTTCGTAGCCTTCCACCGATAGCAGTGCTACCGCCGTCATCCGACTGGAGGGATGATCGTCAACCACCAGAATTTTGGGCAACTCCGAACCTAGAAAGCTCACTGAAGACAACCTTGTTTGAGAAGAAGCAGCCGTTGATAAATTGAGCATGATTTATAACATAAATTTGTTTTTAGTATGAGCGAATAGCTTAACCGTGGAATCGGGTTTTTCACGGATATTAACAGCACTTAGCAGACATCTTGATTGCAGCTTCCGTCTTCTGGCATCAGGCATCGATTTAATCTTCTGATAACCTACAAAATTCAGAGATTCTTTAGCTGTCCGGGTTCGGTCAGACAGTTCTTAAAAGTTAATAATCTTTCACTTGAGCGATTGCAAAGAATGCTACGATTATACACCGCAGTTTGAGACCTAGACCATTGCGGCGATCGCATTCAATCCCGATCGCGGACTGTAATAACCCGCACTGTTTGCAAGCAGAGGTTTGTTCTAAAGCACTTGCTTGTAGAGCTATTGAATTCTGAGCTGAGATTGAAATAACCAACGCTTTTTCCAATGAGAGGTTGGCTCTAAAGCACTGGCTTGTTGATCGATTTGACGACGCTGCAAAATCGCATCAGCAGGTTCGCACAGATGAGGGTCGCGGTAGGGAATGGCAGCTTTGGTGTGCAAATGCTCTTGTTCTTGTACTGAAAGCGCCGCTATATCTAGGTTTGTAAAACTAGCGACCGTTCCAGGCGATCGCCTTCCCACAGGGAATGTCGCACCAATTTGTAACCCAGCGGCGATTAAAGCAGCCCGCACCGCCGCCGCACAAGAATAAGTGGCAAGCCTCCCATCGGGTTTTAAGCACTTGGCAACCCAGCTTAAGAATTCCACCGTCCACAATTGCGGACATCGGGGGGGTGAAAAAGGATCGAGAAAAATCGCATCTGCCCGGAAGTTTGAGTGGTATATCTGCTGAATTGTGGCTCTGGCATCTCCCACGATTAGCTGAGCATTCAGGCGTTCGGTCTGAACTTTGCCAGAAGTGGCTAGCTGGTGGAAAATTTGAGCGTTTTCTGGGTTCCAGTGGTTCAAGAGATGGTGCGCGATCGCTGCTTTTGGTACCGATGCATCTAGTTCCAGCCCCACCCACTCCACTCGGCAATTTGGATTCACTTCCCAAATCGTTTCCAAAGCCGCCGCGGTGTTGTAGCCCAGACCATAACAAATATCCAACAAATGTAATGTTGGTTGCTGTGCTTTCTGCCTAAGTTGAGTCGGTTCGACAAACTTAAGTTCGGCTTCCTTCTTCGCACCCTGCTGACTATGAAAAGTTTCGCCAAACTCTTCTGAAAAGAAGGTGAATGAGCCATCAGCGGTGAGTTGAGGTGTGAAGATGCCCATGTCTTGCATTTTTTAGAGAGGAAGGCAGGTTAATAAAGCACTGCAAAAACTGCTTAAGCTCAGTTGAAACTAAATTTAATTTTTCCAGATGACGAGTGACTCTTAGGCAAACTGCACGACTTCGGCTACGCTTGCCCACTCCTGAACCCACTTTTTACATAATGCATCAATCACTTCAGCCTCTTTAATACGAGATAACATGAAGCCCTGATTACCAAGATGCTGCTCTATGGAAGCTCTAAAGTGAGAAATTTTCGGTCATTTATTCTTGAAAACCGCTCGTGAAATCTTTCTAATAAGCAAATCAAAAGTTTATCATACCGCTGATTAAATGCATTACCAACGGGTTGCAGTTTATTTGGTGAAACTGGTTTAGTTTTGGTCAAAATGTAACCTTTACAGCTTAGCGATAATTTCGTGTCTTGCTATCTATTTTATTGGTTCTAACACTCAGCTAACTCTATAAATTGTAAGTGAGTCGCATGGATACTTGGAGTTGAATTCTAAACAGAAACGCGATAGCTTCTCCACTATTGCCTTGGCAACACAGATGCGATCGCTCCCTGAAGACTTGTACACTGTTTTGATTGCAAACAGTCAAGTCAATGACCGATACCCCTTTTGTCGTTTCCGCCCAGTGGCTTTCCGAACACCTGAACCTTAGCGCAGCGACTCCAGAGCTTTCGCAAGTTATCGTTGTGGATTGTCGCTTTTCCCTTGCCAATCCGGAATTGGGACACCAGCAGTATCTCACCAGTCACATTCCCGGTGCCCACTACCTGGATCTCAACAAAGACCTTTCTGCACCCGTCGGACAGCACGGGGGAAGGCATCCATTGCCCAATCCCGATGAATTAGCCAAGAAGTTAGCAGCCATTGGGGTAAATTTTCAGGAAACCTTGGTTGTTGCCTATGATGATTCCCGATTTGCCTTTGCTGCACGTCTCTGGTGGCTGTTGCGCTACCTAGGGCACGATCGCGTGGCTTTGTTAGATGGCGGCTTTTCGGGATGGCAGGCAGAGGAATATCCGGTTACAGACGTTCTTCCAACGCCACACAAAGGCAAGTTTGTGCCTCAGGTGCGACAAGACTGGGTAGTAGATATTGAAACCGTCAAAGCTAGAAAAGACTTGCCAGGAGTGGTATTGGTAGATTCGCGGGAAGGCGATCGCTTTTCTGGCGAACAAGAACCCATTGATCCAATTGCCGGTCATATCCCCGGAGCCGTAAACTATCCTTGGCAGGAAGTATCGAGTAGTCAATCTTACCTACGACCGATGACGGAACAACGCGCACGATGGGTAGGCTTAGAGCAAGCTGAGGAGGTTTTAGTCTACTGTGGTTCTGGCGTTACCGCCTGCGTAAATCTGTTGTCTTTAGAAATAGCGGGAGTTCATACGGGCAAGCTATATGCTGGTAGTTGGAGTGATTGGTGTTCTTACCTGTAAATACTATAAAGGCAGTGCTTAAGTACTTGCCCTAACTATACGATAGTGTCCACTAGGACAGTAATAGAGTCCTCAACTAAGGTAGAGTTTAAAGAAGAAGTTATGTTTGACTTTATCGGTGCTGTTCCCCTTTTTCGACTTTAATCGCCGATTTTGCCCTAAAAACCTCCTGAATGCCAGCAGGTTTTGGGGAGATCCGGAAAGATAAAAAAGAATAGGGATTGCACTAAAGTACTTATGAATAATTATTCGTAACAAATTGCTAGAATAAATCATTCCACTAAAATTCTTTTCTACAAATTTTAGGTTTTAGTTTCTATGGCTTTCTTAATGAACCGTCTTTCTATTTTTGTAGACGGGAACAATATGTTCTACGCTCAACAAAAAAATGGTTGGTTTTTCGATCCTAGGCGAGTATTGGAATACTTTAGAAAGGAACAGCCCGATACAAATCTCATCAACGCCTTCTGGTACACCGGGCTAAAAGATCCGCAGGATCAGCGAGGATTTCGAGACGCACTAATTAGTTTGGGATACACCGTCCGTACAAAAATTCTTAAAGAATATTACGATGACACTTCCGGTCGCTATTCGCAAAAGGCGAACTTAGATATTGAAATTGTTGTTGATATGTTTAATACAGTAGAACAGTACGATCGAGTAGTTTTATTCAGTGGAGATGGCGATTTTGAAAGAGCCATCGAACTGTTACGTTCTAAAAATACGCATATTACAGTAGTTTCCACAGAAGGAATGATAGCGAGAGAGCTAAGAAACGCTACAGACCGCTACATAGACCTGAATGAAATTCGGGAATTTATTGAAAAAACTGAATATTAGTCTTCAAACCTTAGTTTTTTTGGCTATAACTAATTAGCAAGAACTAATGACTAACGGCGAATGAATCAAACTTGAAGGATGTGTTTTTTTGACCTATGAACGTTGAACCTAGCCAAGACCGGATTATTATTTTCGATACGACCCTTCGAGATGGGGAACAGTGCCCCGGCGCAACTCTGAATGTAGACGAAAAGCTGAGTATCGCGCGACAATTGGCTCGTTTGGGCGTGGATGTGATTGAAGCGGGGTTCGCTTATGCTAGCCCAGGAGATTTCGAGGCAGTTCAGAAAATTGCCAAGACAGTCGGGACAGAAGATGGCCCGGTTATCTGTAGTTTGGCAAGAGCGATCAAAGCAGATATTGAAGCCGCGGCAGAAGCGCTAAAACCGGCGGTAAAAGGTAGGATTCACACCTTTATTTCGACATCTGATATTCACTTAGAATATCAGCTAAGAAAGACAAGGGCTGAAGTGTTAGCGATCGCAGAAGAAATGGTCGCCTACGCTAAATCCTTCATGGACGATGTAGAATTCTCCCCAATGGATGCCGCTCGCTCCGATCCAGAGTTCCTCTACCAAGTGCTAGAGCGGACAATTGCGGCGGGTGCCAAAACTGTCAATATTCCCGATACCGTTGGTTACATGACTCCCAGCGAGTTTGGTGACTTAATTAAGGGAATTAAAGAGAATGTGCCGAATATTGACCAAGCAATTATTTCCGTACACGGTCATAATGACTTAGGCTTGGCGGTGGCGAACTTCTTGGAAGCCGTGAAAAATGGCGCACGACAGCTAGAATGCACCATTAACGGCATTGGCGAAAGAGCGGGGAATGCATCGCTGGAAGAATTGGTGATGGCACTCCATGTTCGGCGTCAGTATTACAATCCATTTTTAGGACGCCCAGAGGAGTCAGAAGAACCCCTCACGAATATTGACACAAAGCAAATTTACAAAACATCTCGGTTAGTTTCCAACTTAACAGGGATGTTGGTGCAGCCGAATAAAGCAATTGTGGGCGCAAATGCTTTTGCACACGAGTCTGGCATTCACCAAGATGGGGTACTGAAAAACAAGCTCACTTACGAAATAATGGATGCCCAATCTATCGGCTTGACCGATAATCAGATTGTACTGGGCAAACATTCCGGTCGCCATGCCTTCAGCGCTCGACTGAAAGAATTGGGATTTGAACTATCAGAAAGTGAGTTAAATAAAGCCTTTCTGAAGTTCAAAGACTTGGCGGATAAAAAGAAAGAAATCACCGATTGGGATTTGGAAGCGATCGCTAACGATGAAATCCAACAAGCCCCAGAACTTTTCCGCTTAGAATTGGTGCAAGTCTCTTGCGGCAGCAACTCTCAGCCCACCGCAACCGTTACCCTTCGCACTCCCGCAGGCGAAGAACTCACCGACGCCGCCATCGGGACGGGACCCGTAGATGCCGTTTACAAGGCAATCAACCGCGTCGTCAACGTCCCCAACCAACTGATTGAATTTTCCGTTCAATCGGTAACGGCTGGAATTGACGCTATCGGAGAAGTCACGATTCGCCTACGGCACCAAGATCGAGTATTTTCCGGTCATGCTGCCAACACCGATATCATCGTCGCCTCCGCCCAAGCCTATGTCAACGCCCTGAATCGCTTGTATGTTGCCCTAGAAAAAGAAGAGACGCGATCGGCAGTAATCTCCCAAAAAGTATAAACCGCAAACAGCCATAGAGGTACGCAAAGTGAGAAAATCCTTTGCGTACCTTTGCGTTTACCTTTGCGAACCTTTGCGTTTAATTCTTAATTATGGATATTTTTGACAAAGAGAAAAAATTCCACGATCAATGGGCATCCACCATTGATGTAGATGGAATCAAAGTTAAAGATTATTTTGAAGCTTGTACTTCCCCTGAAAATCGTTTCATCCTCAGACGACTGGGAGATATCAGAGGCAAAAAGCTTCTCGATTTAGGGTGTGGTGCTGGGGAAAATAGCGTTTACTTTGCCAAAAAAGGGGCGCTGTGCGTGGCATCTGACTACTCTCCCGGCATGGTGGAAGTCGCCCTACAACTGGCAGAGAAAAACGGCGTCGAGATTGAGGGGCGAACCATGAATGCGATCGCGCTCGATTGCCCCGATAATAGTTTTGATATTGTCTACGCCTCGAATTTGTTGCACCATTTACCCAATCCGAAACTCGCCATTCGGGAAATGCACCGGGTGCTTAAACCGGGTGGAAAAGCTTGTTTTTGGGACCCTCTGAAACACAATCCAGTCATTAATGTGTACCGCCGGATTGCGACGAAAGTGCGGACTGAAGATGAAACGCCGCTGGATATTAATATTGTCAATTTTGTAAAATCCCAGTTTTCAGAAACGTCTTACGATACGTTTTGGTTGGCAACGCTGTGGATTTTTCTACGCTTCTATTTAATTGAAAAAATCGATCCGAATAAGGAACGTTACTGGAAGAAAATTATTATTGAACATGAAAGATTGGCACCCAATTATCAACGGTTAGAGAAGATGGATGGCGTTTTGAAAAAGATTCCTTTAATGAAGCGTTTTGCCTGGAATCTTGCTGTAGTCGCAACGAAATAATTTGTATTTCTCAAGTAAGCGGAGGATGAGATTAATTACTAAAAATTGTTAGCTTATTTTGAGAAAAAACTCACACTGGTTAGGTTTCTAACCTCAAACGAAGCTAATAATTCAGTAATTTGTAAGCGTTATTAGGACTAATCCCCAGCAAAAGTCACAAGTAAAAATTAAAAATGAAAGATAAATTCTTGCATTTTTAATTTTTAGTTATTAATGATTAATGGTGGCTAGTTCATCCAGTTGAGCGAGGGTCTGCCAAACTTCGTGCAACATTTGATCTAGCCCAATGCCAGCAACCCCTGAAATCAGGAATACGGGTGCATGACTTAACTGACGAAGCTGTTGCGCGATCGCTTCCACATCACGATCGGGATCGATCGCATCCACCTTGTTCAGCGCCACAATCTGCGGACGATTTGCTAGCCCCCGACCGTAAGAGTGCAACTCCTGCTGTATCGTTTGATACGCAACAATGGGATCTTCGCTAGTCCCATCAATCAAGTGCAGCAGTAATCGGGTACGCTCGATATGACGCAAAAAGTCGTGTCCCAACCCGGCACCCATATGGGCACCCTCAATTAAACCTGGAATATCAGCAAATACGGTGCCGTCACCGCTGGGTTTGCGTACCACCCCCAGATTCGGCACCAACGTTGTAAAAGGATAATCTGCTACCTTCGGTCGTGCCGCTGAAATCGCCGAAATCAGCGTAGACTTACCGGCATTGGGTAAACCAATAATCCCCACCTCAGCTAAGAGCTTCAATTCCAAACGCAGCTGCCGTTTTTCCCCCGGCAACCCGTCTAAAGCATAATCCGGCGCTCGATTGCGGTTGCTCAAAAAGTGCTGATTTCCCAAACCTCCCTTGCCACCCTTCGCCACACAAAAAGTTTGCCCGGTCTCAACCAAATCGCTCAGCAACTCATCCGTTTCGGCATCATAAACCATCGTGCCACGGGGAACATGAATCACGCGATCGCGTCCCGCGGCACCCGTGCGATTATTTGGCCCTCCGCGCGAACCGTCTTCAGCCTTGAAACGATGGGTATACTTGAAGTCCAGCAAGGTTTGCAAATTCTCAACCACCTCTAGAATCAGCGAACCACCGCGACCGCCATTCCCCCCGGATGGCCCCCCAGCCGGCACATATTTTTCCCGTCGGAAAGCGACAATTCCATCGCCCCCTTTCCCCGCCTCCACTTCAACTTCTACCTGATCGATAAATTGCATAAATTTCCTTTGCTAATTGCTAATTGTTACTGATTGATCGTTTGCTCCGGGATGCCATGAACCATGAACCATGAATCATGAACCATTAGCCATTAGCCAGTCTTCCATTAACAATACGGTGACACATCTTCACCACAATCATCCGCCAAATAGGATAAAGCGCGAAAGCGCAAACCCACTAACTGCTCGTAGATGGGATTGAGCTTACACAGCGGTGGAATGTGGACAATTTTGTGACCAAATAGCTTGACATCGCGCTCAAACGGGCACTGGGCAGGAATCATTTTGCACAAGAATCTCGCCAATCGCGGATCGTGAATTTCTAGCCCATCTAGCCATACCCGTACTGGGCGCAGCACATCCCGCTGCCGAATCCGAGCCGCTGCTCCTTTGTCCGAGTCAGCGGAAATCTCGCTTTCTGAGGTAGGAATCAGCGTTTGCCGCAGCAATGAAAGCGCTTTCGGCTGCTGTCCTAATGCCTCACAAAACTGGAATAGCAATTCATCCTCGCTGGAGGAATAAACGCCATCTGCGACTGCCACCATCACAGCGGTACGCAGGAAATCTTCTGCGCTTCTGGCATCTTGCTTAAAAGCCGCTGCTAATTCATCGGCAGTAATCGGTTCGAGCGATCCCAAATCCATTGTGGGCGCTACTTGGTTCTGAGTCAGCGATGAAATTAATTTCTGTTCTTCGGCGTCAAAATTGCCGTCTGCCCAAGCAACCATTAGCAAGCCGCGTATCCAAACCGCCATTTGCTCGCTGGTATAGGGAGACTGAAGTACGCTCGTCATAACACTCTGATTTGCTTGAATTTACGTTGCGATCCCTTTGAGTCGATTCTAGCTCTGGCTCAGCCTCGGATGGCTGTAAACTTAGAGACGGATCTCCTCACTTTATTGATATTTCTGTGAATTCACCAGAATTTGGGTTATTCCTGATTTCGATCCTAGCGAGCGTTGCAGGGCAATTTTTGCTCAAAGCTGGAGCTTTGAAGTTAGGCAGAGTCAATGCAGCTAATTGGATCGGTCATCTTTTAAGCATTCTCGGTACACCAGAACTTCTAGCGGGTCTGGCTTGCTATGGTTTAGGGGCTTTTGTTTATATTTTGCTACTGACGCGGGTGAATCTCAGCATCGCTGGCCCTGCGGTAAGTCTGACTTATGTATTCTCTGTGCTGCTGGGTTATTTTATTTTCCGAGAAGCGATTCCTTTGAGCCGCGTGGTGGGTTTGGGTCTGATTATCAGCGGCGTGGTGTTGGTGATTTGGAAAAATTAAATTTCGTGCATTACGCCCTGCGCCACTTTTTCTTAACCCCTATTGATTGGGCGAAAATACAGAAAGTTGCACACCGGGTGTCATTAGTAATTGCTAATTGGATTGTATCAACCATCATCCTTCACCCTTTTAGGAGTCGCGACTGCAACTAAACCATATACTCGGATGCCATGTTGTGCGAGTGTTTGAGCCGCAGATTGAGCGGTTGCTCCCGTGGTGTAAATGTCATCTAATAACAGGACTGGCGTAGATGGACGGCTACGAAGAAATTCTTTTCCAAGGGAGAAAGCGCCAGCTAAGTTTTTTTCTCGCTCGGTGCCAGATAAGCTAAACTGAGCCTCTGTCGCCCGTACCCGTTCCAAACCCAGCGATCGCATGGGGTAGCCGGTATAATCGCAAAAGCTTTGAGCCAGTAAATCTGCCTGATTGTAGCCTCGCTGACTCACTTTGGAGGGGTGCATGGGGATGGGCACTACGGTTAATTTGATCTGAGCGGATACCGGAGAATTCAGCCATGCTTGAGCAAGCCAATGACCCAACGGACGAGCCAGTTGGGGATGGTTTTCATATTTTAGGGCAGCGATCGCTCTCTTCATTGCCCCTCCATATCCCCCCCAAGCAAACACGGGTAGTTGCCCTTGCCAAAATTGGTTAGGATTGGACATCTGACAGCGTTGCAGTTGCCGCTGACAGTCTTCGCAAAATTCTTGAGAAGTCGGGCGCTGGCAGAGTGGGCAGTTGGACTTCAGAAATAGATTTAGCAAACCTTTTACAGTCTGGCTCCAATGCCCCATTTTGAGTACCTCCTCCTTTGGGGAGATTTCTTTAAAATACAAGTAGGTTTGTAAGCGATCGCGCAAGTAACGTCTAGCTTAATCTTTTACAAAATTAATGAATTTAACTTTAAGAATCAGAGTTTTTTTAAACTTTCACACCGAATTACACCAAAAAATTAGCTGAAGTTCCAGAATAATGGCTGACTCTAATCATGTCAGAAAAAAGTCGTCGAACACGAGCTTCGGGTCGCAGGTCATTGGCCCCATCCTAACAGTGGTGACGCTTGTCGCCATTGAGGTGCTGTCTCAGACAAAATTTGCCATCCCCAACCCAGGCCCGATTTCCCTCACCACGGTTGTTTATGCTACCTTCAGCGGCAGTTTTTGGGCTGGGTTGATTAGCGCAGCGATTTCGCTGGTGTATGCCCTTGGCTTCTTTTCCAACCCCGGACATTTGTTTGAGTACACAGACGAAAATGCCCGTCACTTGCTCGTACTAGCCTTCACCACACCAGCTCTGGTGTTGATGGTCGGGTTTCTAAAGCGCCGCGCAGAACAAGCTTTGAGGCTAGAGGCGACTAACGACATTCTGAATCAGCAACTGGGCGAACGCAAACAGGTCGAGGAAAAGCTGAGGAGGGCAAACGAGCGCTTTGAGCTGGCGGCTGCGGCAATTAATGGGATTATCTACGAATTGGATCTGACTCAGAACACGATAGAAAGGACACAGGGGCTGAGTGAGGTTCTAGGCTATCAAATTGAAGAAGCCCAAACAACTGTTCAGTGGTGGATGGAGCGGATTCATCCGGATGACCGACAGCGGGTACACGAGGAAATAAACAGCAAGATCGCCGCCAGTAGTAGTTTTACCGTCGAATATCGGATTCGCCACAAAAACGATCGGTATCTATATGTTTGGGATAGAGGGCTTATCGTGCGAGATGCTAATGGGCGTGCAGTGCGCGTAGTTGGCTGTACTTTAGACATCAGCGAAAGCCGAATTGCTCAAGACGAATGCGATCGCGCTCATTCGCAATTGGAAACCGAACGCGCCCTCCTAGAAGCGGTGCTGCGGCAGCTACCAGTCGGCGCGATCGTTGCGGAAGCTCCCTCTGGGAAGCTGATCCTCGGCAACGAGCAGGTGGATCGGATTTGGCGTCATCCTTTTCGGCAATCTAGGGATATTGAGGAGTACCGCGAGTACCAAGGCTTCCACGCCGACGGGCGACCTTATCAGCCGCAGGAATGGCCTTTGGCACGTTCCATCAGCACCGGCGAAGTCGTCATTGATGAAGAAATTCAATTTTTGCGGGGGGATGATACGCGGGGCACAATGCACGTCAGCTCCTCTCCGGTATGCGATCGCGCCGGCAAACTCGTCGCTGCTGTTGTCACCTTTTTCGACATCACTCAGCGCTCTTCAAACCAAGCTTTGTTAGCGACGCAAAACACGGTCTTGGAAATGATTGCCAAAGGTGCCGCCCTCCCCTCCGTGCTGGATGTTCTCGCCCGGTTGATCGAACAACAGTCGGATGGCGCTCTGTGTTCGATTCTGCTGATGAACAAAGAAAAGCAAAAACTCTATCGCGGTGCAGCACCCAGCATTCCAGACAGCTACTTTCAAGCAGTCCCTGACGGGATTCCCATCGGTGCTGTAGCTTGCAGTTGCGGTACGGCGGTTTATCGGCGCGAACCAGTAGTTGTGTCGGATATTGCCAACGATTTCCTGTGGGCAGAATACAAAGATTTGCCTTTGTCTCATGGATTCCAAGCGTGTTGGTCAGTCCCGATTTTTGCCACGAATGGAGATATCTTAGGCACTTTTGCGATGTATTACCGCAAGCCGCAACAGCCTAGTTTGCACGACCAGAAACTGGTTGAGATATCGACCAATCTGGCAGGCATCGCCATTGAGCGTCACTGCACCGAAGAGGCAAAGCGGCAAAGCGAAGCCCGATTTCGGCGTCTGGTGGAATCCAATATCATCGGGGTCGTCTTCGCCGACTTTAACGGCAATGTCACCGATACCAACGACGCCTTTTTGAATCTGCTTGGCTACACCCGCCAAGAGCTGCAAACGGGCAAAGTGCGTTGGGATATCATGACCCCGGAGGAATTCGACGATTTGGATCGGCACAAAAACCAAGAAATGCTGAACTCCGGCACGTGTACGCCTTGGGAAAAAGAATACGTTCGTAAAGATGGCAGCCGCGTTCCAGTTCTCGTCGGGTTGGCTCGGTTGGAAGAATCTCCCGATAGTTGCGTTGCTTTTGTCCTCGACCGCACCCAACGCAAGCGTGCAGAGGAAGCACTCAAAGAAAGTGAAAAGCGGTTCCGTCAGCTGGCAGAAAACATCGATGAAGTGTTCTGGATTCGTTCGGACGCTCCGAAACAGTTACTCTATGTCAGTCCCGCCTATGAAAAAATCTGGGGTCGCACGACCGTAAGCCTTTACGAAGACCCTTCATCCTGGGTGAATTCCATCCATCCAGAAGATCGAGAGCGGGTAATCGCTGCGGCGAAAAAGCAGAGCTACGAAAAGTACGATCAAGAGTATCGGATTGCCCGACCCGACGGCGAGGAGCGCTGGATACGCGATCGCGCTTTTCCGATCCAAAACGATCGGGGAGAGGTTTACCGCATTGTTGGCATTGCCGAGGACATCACTCGCGCCAAGCAGTTAGAAGCGACTCTGCGGCAACAGGCAGAAGAATTAGAGAGAGCAAGCCGGATCAAAGACGAATTTTTGGCAATCGTCTCCCACGAACTGCGGACGCCTTTAAACGCGATGCTGGGTTGGGCGACGATGCTCCGGACGCGGAAACTCAATGAAACCACCACCGCGCGGGCGCTAGAGACGATTGAGCGCAACGCCAAATCACAGGTAAAACTGATTGAGGATTTATTAGATGTCTCGCGCCTAATTCGCGGGCAAATCCGCCTGAATATTCGTCCAGTTGACCTGATATCGGTAATTGAGTCATCCATCAATACCGTCTTACCTTCCTGCGAAGCCAAAGCGATCGCTCTAGAATCAATGCTCGCTCCTGATATTGGCGTTGTGATGGGTGATGCAGAACGCTTGCAGCAAATCGTCTGGAATCTGCTTTCCAATGCCATTAAGTTCACACCGGAAGGCGGACGAGTCACGGTAAAGTTGTCAACGGTTAAGGGGAATGAGTCATCGGGAATCGGGAATAGCAACCCATCGAACCCATTCCCCATTCCCAACCACGCCCAAATTGAAATCAGCGACACCGGATTGGGCATCAGTCCTGACTTTCTGCCCTACGTCTTCGAGCGCTTTCGGCAAGCGGATAGTACAACGACGCGATCGCAAGCGGGTTTGGGGCTAGGGTTAGCCATCGTCCGCCAACTGGTGGAACTGCATGGCGGCACCGTTGAGGTGACGAGTCCAGGAGAAGGACTCGGAGCGACCTTTACAGTGCGGTTGCCCCTCTTAGAAAGGACACAGGTAGGACTAAAAACTTCAGGACTGTTAGCGCAGCGGCAGGAAGTGCAGATTGACCTAGAACAAGCAAATGAGAAAACCCAAAATTACTCTTACTCCTCAACCCTCAACCCTCAGCCCTCAGCCCTCAGCCCTCTTCCCTCCTCTTCTCTCAGTCCTCAGTCCTCAGCCCTCAGTCCTCTTCCCTCCTCTTCCCTCACTCCTCCTGTCCTGAACATTCTGAGTGGAGTGCGGATACTGGTTGTAGATGATGAAGCAGACGCACGAGAATTTCTTTCCACAGCCTTGGAACAGTATGGAGGAAAGATACTTGCTGTGGCATCCGTTCTCGATGCCTTAGAAGCACTCGAACAGTTTCAGCCGGATGTCCTTGTCAGCGACATCGGAATGCCCTTGGAGGATGGCTATTCGCTAATTGCCAAAGTTAGGAACCATTCGGCAGAACGAGTGAGGCGGCTGCCAGCACTCACACTCACCGCCTATGCAAGTTCGGCAGATACCGAGCGAGCGAGCGCTGCGGGTTTCGATGGACACATCGCTAAGCCAGTTGAGCCATCCCTGTTAGCAGAAGCGATCGCTAAGCTTATTCGCTAGACGCACTGCTTGCTCAATTGGCTGAAAGAACGAGAGCGGCGCGATCCCCAAAGTCGGGATTTAACCCTCAAAATAGTATCAGGAGGGGAAAAGCAATCTATGCATATCATACCTTGGGCCGCTCTCGGCTACGGGCTAGTAGTATCTATTTGTACTTTGCTGGGTCTGTGGCTAGGGCCGGAATTATTAAACAATCTTTTTGCAGCGAATGGTTTTATCCCACATGGACATTGCTACTTGTGGAAACCAGGGTTGGTGTCACTTCATGTTGCCACCGATACGTTAATCGGACTGGCGTATGTTTCGATTTCAGTGACGCTAGTTTATTTAGTCCACAAAGCGCGTCGAGATATTCCTTTTCATTCAGTATTTATCGCCTTTGGATTTTTCATTATTGCCTGCGGTGCCACGCATTTTATAGAAGTGTGGACACTATGGATGCCCGTTTATTGGCTATCCGGAACGATTAAATTAATTACAGCGATCGCTTCAGTAACGACAGCCTTGGTAATCCCGCCATTAGTTCCTCAAGTCCTGACCCTGATTGCCTCTGCAAAAACCTCTGAAGATCGTAAACTCCAACTAGAAACGGCAAACGTTGAGTTAGAGACGCTTTACCAAAAACTTAAGGAACTCGACCAATTAAAAACCCAATTTTTTGCCAACGTTAGCCACGACTTGCGGACACCACTTGCCTTGATCTTGGGGCCAACGGAGAAACTGCTTTCCGAGCCGAATCTGACCAACCCAGAACAACGTCACGACCTAGAATTGGTGGATCGTAACGCCCGTACCCTGCTCAAACGGGTCAACGATTTGCTGGATGTCTCCAAGCTGGAGGCAGGCAAAATGGAAGTGAACTACGCACTCAGCGACGTGGCTGAGCTGGTGCGGCTGATTGCTGCCAACTTTGAAACCATTGCGGAAGACCGTCAGATATCCTTCGTTGTCGAAACTCCTTCATCTCTTAGGGCGAGTGTCGATCCAGATAAGTGGCAGCGCATCTGCTTCAATCTACTTTCCAACGCCTTCAAATTCACCCCGATGGGGGGTAGTATCCGCTGCATCCTTGCGGAAGTCAGTCCTCAGGAGCAGGGGCACAGAGGCACAGAGGAGCAAGTCTTCGCCCTGGACTCCCTGTCGTCTTCATCCTTCACCCTCACCATTGAAGATACTGGCCCAGGCGTGCCACCAGAACTCCGGGAAGCCATTTTTGAGCCGTATCGCCAAGAGGAATTCGTTACTCAGCAAGGATTTGGCGGTACTGGTCTGGGGCTAGCCATTGTTAAGGAGTTCGTTGAATTGCACGGCGGCTCCATAGAAGTTAACCAGGCTCCAAAAGGCGGGGCAGTTTTCACGACCTGGATGCCGCAAGCAGCACCCTCAGACGTTCTAAGTACCAATACAGAAGGGTTGCTAGTACCCGATGGGAATCACGATTTTCATCTGGATGGGGAGACGATTGCGATCGCGCAACCAGCTGCTACAGACTCCGACAAGCTGACTTCGACAAATCTTCAAATCGATTCGACGCGATCGCCCCAAGCGAAAACATCCACAAATTACAAGGAAATTGCCCTTTCTGTAATGGCAGAACTGGGGCATCAACCCAACGATTTGGAATCGGGATTAAATTACCAGTCATCAAAAATTTTCCCATCAGAACAGTCCGCGCAAAATCCTCAAGGTGAAATTTCTAATTCTCAATGCCCACTCGTGCTGGTAGTTGAAGACAATCCGGAAATGAATCGCTTCATCGTCGAGAGTTTAGCGCCAGAAAATCGGGTCGTAAGTGCCCGGAATGGGCAGGAAGGATTGGACAAAGCAATCGCCCTGCATCCTGACTTAATCCTCACCGATATGATGATGCCTCAAATGAACGGCGACCAGCTAGTGCGGGAAATCAGAGCCATCAAGGAACTCGATACAATCCCGATCGTTCTGCTGACGGCGAAAGCAGACGACGAGCTACGGGTGCAGATGTTACGAGAAGGGGTACAAGATTACCTGATGAAGCCCTTTCATATCGAGGAACTCCGGGCGCGGGTGGGCAATGCGATCGCTATGAAACGCACCCGTGAGATTCTTCAGCAGGAGTTACAAACTCTGGATATAGACCTCGCCACCTTAGCCAAAGAACTCACCTCCCGCCAGCGCGAATTGCAGGCTTCCCATCAAAATTTAGAAATTCGGGTTCGGGAAAGAACTGCCGAACTCGCAACAGCCAATGAATTACTTCAAGAACAAATTGCCCTGGCTCAACAAGCCGAACAAGAGCTGCGGAAGAGCGAACAACGCTTCCGCAGCTACTTTGAACTTCCTTTAGTCGGAATCGCCATCAGTTCGCCAGACAAAGGTTGGCTAGACGCCAACGATAAATTGTGCGACATCTTTGGCTATTCCCGGCAAGAACTCACGCAAATGACTTGGGATCAATTAACTCATCCCGATGATTTGCCAGCCGATGTAGAGCAATTCCAGCGGATTTTAGCAGGCGAAATTGAAGCCTACTCAATGGACAAGCGGTTTATCCGCAAAGATGGTCAAACGATCCACGCCAGCATCTCGACTCGCTGCGTGCGCCGTACTGACGGCTCAATTGATTACTTCGTGGCTCTCGTTCAGGACATCACCGAACGGTACCAAGCACTTCAAGCACTCAAATGGGAAAGATCCATCCTTCGCAGCTTCTTCGATAGCGCTTCTTTGATGATGGGAATTGTCGAATTGGTGGAAGATGACATCCGGCATATTTCTGATAACTCCACCTCAGCAAAGTTCTTTGGGCTAACTCCCGAAGCGATGCAAAATCGACTGAGTAGCAGTTTGGGAGTCCCGCCGCAATACCTGCGATTGTGGATTCATCAATATCGGTTGGCTCAACGCACCCAGACAACCATCCGCTTTGAATACCCTCACGAGACTGACTTGGGTAAGAAGTGGCTGTCTGCTAGCGTCTGTCCCATCGAGGGAGCTTCCAGTTTGCATCCGAAATTTGCGTATGTGATTGAGGACATCACCAACCGCAAAAAATCTGAGAAAGAACGGCTCCAGCTCGTCCGCGAACAGGAAGCGCGTGCCCAAGCTGAAGAGGCGCAGCAGCGTTATCTCTCCCTAGCAGAGGCGATACCGCAGATGGTGTGGACGGCACAGCCAGATGGGTCAGTGGATTACTACAACCAACGCTGGTTTGACTACACGGGAACGACGCTGGAGCAAGCCCAAGGCTGGGGATGGCAGCCTATACTCCATCCAGACGATTTGCAGGCATCGGTAGACGGCTGGAACAATGCCATTGATACGGGTGAGACTTACGAAGCCGAATGCCGTTTTAAGAGAGCCTCAGATGGCGTTTACCGTTGGCATCTGGTTCGGGCATTGCCGCTACGCGATCGCCATCAATGGGTCGTCAAGTGGTTCGGGACTTGCACCGACATTGACGATCGCAAGCGCGCGGAACAGTCACGGCAATTCCTCTCGGAAGCTGGCGTCGTGCTGGCTGACTCGCTGGATTATCAAGCTACGTTAGAACGCCTCGTACATCTGGCGGTGCCGCACCTTGCCGACTGGTGCGCCGTCCATACAGTTGAGCCGGATGGCACGATTCGCCAACGAGCGGTTGCCCATGCAGACGCCTCAAAGGTTGAGCTGGCATGGGAGGTAGAGCGTCGTTATCCCTTCGATCCCAAGGTGCCCCGTGGTTTGGCGAAAGTGTTGCATACAGGTGAGGCAAAACTCGCTCCGGAGGTTTCCGATGAATTGCTCGTCGCGATCGCCCGCGATCCGGAACACTTGGAAATCCTCCGCAAGGCAGATTTCAAGTCTTATATGTGCCTACCATTAATTGCCCGTGGACGAATCTTGGGAGCGATCGCCTTTATTACTGCCGAATCGGGTCGTCACTACAATCAGGCGGATCTCTCCTTGGCTTCTGAACTGGCTCACCGCGCTGCCCTGGCGGTAGACAATGCGCGACTTTACCACGAAGCTCAAGAAGCCAATCGCATGAAAGACCAGTTCCTGGCGATTGTCTCCCACGAACTGCGAACTCCGATCAACGCCGTCCTGGGTTGGGCACAGCTGCTCCGCAGCCGCAAGTTTGATGAAAACCGGACGGCGCAGGCGTTGGAAACTATCGAGCGCAATGCCAAGGCACAGACGCAGCTGATTGAGTCGCTTTTGGATGTCTCGCGCATGATCCGGGGGAACTTGCCCCTCAGTCTCCTCCCAGTTGACCTAGTGCCGGTGATTCAAACTTCAATTAATTCTGTACTGGCAACAGCTCAGACACGGGAAATTCAAGTAGAGACAGTGCTAGACCCTTCTTGCGGACGTGTGCAAGGCGATCCCGTCCGATTGCAGCAGGTGATGTCAAATCTACTCTCGAATGCCCTCAAGTTCACACCGAACGGCGGACAAGTGACGGTGCGAATGTCAATCGTTATTGGAAATAGGTCATCGGTAATGGCTAATGCGGAAGAATCTCACCCATTACCCATTACCAATTACCAATTACCAATTACTCACTATGCCCAAATCCAAATCAGCGACACCGGAGTGGGTATTACTCCTGACTTTTTGCCCCATGTCTTTGACTTGTTCCGTCAGGCTGATAGTACAACCACGCGATCGCATGGAGGTCTAGGACTGGGACTCGCGATTGTCCGCTATCTTGTAGAAATGCATGGCGGCACCGTCAGCGCCCAAAGTCCAGGCGAAGGACTCGGAGCCACTTTTACGGTGCGCCTACCTCTTTTAGAGAGTACGCAAGTAGGGCTGAAAACTTCAGGACTGTTAGCGCACCAGCACGAAGTGCCGACTGAGGTAGAAGACACAAATCAAGAAAGAAAAAATTCCTCATCCCCTTCCCCTTCCCCTTCCCTCAATCCTCAGTCCTCAGTCCTCAGCCCTCAGTCCTCTTCCTCTTCCTCATCCCCTTCCCTGAATCCTCAGTCCTCAGTCCTCAGCCCTCAGTCCTCATCTCCTTCCCTCAATCCTCATGCTCTCAGCGGATTGCGCCTTCTGTTAGTGGAAGATGATGCCGATATCCGCGAAGTCGTTGTCACCACTCTAGAGGAGGCAGGAGCAAGTGTGAGAGCCGTGGCATCAGTGCCAGAAGCCATGAAAGCGCTGGATCGAGAGTTGCCAGACCTGGTGATTAGCGATATCGGAATGCCGTTAGAGGACGGCTATGGGCTGATTCGCCAACTGCGGAATCGAGAAGCCGAACGCGGAGGCAAAATTCCCGCGATCGCACTGACCGCCTACGCCACTGAGGAAGACCAGCAGCAAACCCTCGCCGCTGGCTATCAGCGCCATCTTTCTAAGCCGGTGGAAACCGCCCAGTTGGTAGCAGTCGTGGCGAATCTTTGGAAATCTGCGGGTCAAATTCAGAATGATGAATAAATAATTAAGTTATGATGCATTGTTCCCTATTTACCCTTTCACCTGAGTGGAAAAACTCCACTGGCTCGACCAAATTCAACCCTTCGACCGCACCCTGGTAGGCGACAAAGCTTTTTACTTGAGCCGACTCATACAGCGTGGCTATCCGGTCGTGCCCGGTTTTGTCGTTCCGGCAACCGCAGCCCGTCAATTTCTCGAAAGCATTCAATGGTCGGCACCGCTTGGCTTAGACCTGCCCTATTCTTCGCTACATCTGGATGTAGATAATCCCCGCCAACTACAGAGCGTTGCTCAAACGATTCGGCAGGAAATTACAGCCGCTACGCTACCGTCGTCTTGGATGTCGGAGATAGAATCGGCACAAGCGCATTGGCAAACGAAGGTGCTGATTTTGCGCCCCTCTTTGGCTTTAGATCCGGCGTCTAAAGTTCAGGCAACCGGGGTGCTTTTACCAGAGTCTGGGCTTTTAGAATCCCACGTTTGTCTGGCGACGCCAGAGAGCTTGGCGATGGGTTTGAAGCTGGCTTGGGCAGAGCTGTTTCGTGCCAGAAGTTTGTTTTATTGGCACTGTTGGGGTATTCAGACTGCTCAGCTGAACTTGGCGATTTTAGTGCAACCCGTCTTAGATGCGATCGCTTCCGGGACTCTTCAAGCAACTCCAGAGTGCTGGGAAATTCAGTCAACTTGGGGACTGGGCAAGGCGCTAGTCTTGGGAGAAGTGGTTCCAGATTTCTATCAGGTGCAACCAGAAACGGGGGAAGTGCAAACTCGATATCTGGGCAGTAAAACCCGTGCTTATCGTCTTGAGAACTTTAGGGACGCCCAAACCAACACAAACAGCACGGAGAATTTCACAAACACCCACCCTTCTCGATTAAGGGTAGATAATTGTCTAGAAGCTTATCTGCTCAACGAAAAGCAACAAAATTATTACGCCCTGGAAGAAAAACACTTAGATGTTCTTATTCAACTGGCGAAGCAACTGAGGACTGAACTCGGCCCAACTTTTACTTTGGAGTGGACGCTCTCTCCAGGAAAAGAAAATGAAGGCAACCAGTTGTATCTCACACAAGTCAT
Organism: Coleofasciculus sp. FACHB-712; assembly: GCF_014695635.1. Lineage (NCBI taxonomy): Bacteria > Bacillati > Cyanobacteriota > Cyanophyceae > Coleofasciculales > Coleofasciculaceae > Coleofasciculus > Coleofasciculus sp. FACHB-712. The sequence goes on from NZ_JACJOQ010000185.1 coordinate 28,277, forward strand.
CGTTGGGCACTCAGCAATGAGCTTGAAGGAGTCCAAAATTAAAGTAGGAGCGGTTAAGGAATCCTTACAGCACTCAGTAGAGATCGGTCATTCCTCCTTGATGCTCGCTCCTTTATCCTTCTTTTCGCCCCAGACTCAGCACCGCCTACAGGAAGGGAAAGTGCCTACAGTGCCAGAACCAGACCTAAAGCCTTTGATCGAAGGGCTGGGAGCGTCAGCAGGACGGACAATTGCGATCGCTCATGTATTAACCGATTCCAATCATCTCCACTTCCCTGATGCCGATGGAGATGAAAACTCGCCTGTTAATGGGAAAATTTTAGTCGTCAAAAGCATTACTCCCGATCGGCTGGTACTGCTAAAACAGGCTGTCGCTGTAGTTGCCGAACAGGGTGCGATGACTTGTCACGCTGCCATTATTGCCAGGGAATTAGGCATCCCAGCGGTTGTTGGTGCTGTTGGTGCCACCCGGCTGATTCAAACCGGCGACGCCGTGCTAGTAGATGGTGACAAGGGAGCAGTTTATCGCGTTGAGGCTCAAGCAGGCGAGCGGGAGAAAATTCTTCCGCACTCCTCTCTCTCCACCCCACACTCTGCACCCTTCACCCCGCACTCTGGACTCCCCACTCCTCACGCTGCACTTTCCACCCCGCACTCTGGACTCCCGGCTCCTCACGCTGCACTTTCCACTCCTCGTCCCTCAGCCCTCAGTCCTCAGCCCTCAGTCCTCAGCCCTCAGTCCTCAGCCCTCAGTCCTCAGCCCTCAGTCCTCAGCCCTCAGCCCTCAGTCCTCGCCACTCAACTGCTGGTCAACCTCAGTCAACCCAGCAGTATCAAACGCGCGGCTCAGATGCCGGTGGATGGAGTAGGATTATTGCGCTCTGAGCTGATGCTGCTGGAAGTTTTGCAGGGACAACATCCTCAACGATGGCTCCAGCAGCAGCGTGAAGACGAGTTGAGGGAAATTCTTGCCCAACAACTGTGCCAGTTTGCCGAGGCATTTGCGCCTCGCCCGGTATTTTATCGCTCTCTAGATTTGCGATCGCATGAATTTCAATACTTAGTTGGTGGTTCTTTGGGGCACCCGGAAGCCAATCCGATGCTTGGGATGAGGGGAACATTCAGCTATGTTTCCAATCCCGCCTTGTTCGATGTAGAACTGGCAGCTTTAGTACGGGTGCAGCAATTGGGATATACCAATGTCCGCTTGCTGTTGCCTTTTGTCCGCACGGTGGAAGAGTTTTCCTTCTGTCGCCGCCGCGTTGAACAAGCCGGACTCAGCCAATCGCCTCAATTCCAACTCTGGATCGTCGCTGAAGTGCCGTCGGTTCTATTTTTGCTACCCGATTACGTGAAAGCGGGCGTCCAGGGAATCTCGATTGGCACTAACGATCTCACCCAGCTGCTGCTGGGAGTTGACCGAGACCAAGCGCAGATGGCGGCGGCGTTTGATGAGCGTCATCCAGCAGTCACGCAAGCGATCGCGCAACTCATCCAAATGGCAAAACAGGCAGGAATTCCCTGCTGCATCTGCGGTCAAGCACCGGCTCAATATCCAGAGTTGATCGATCGGCTTGTGCAGTGGGGCATTCCCTCAATTTCTGTGGAACTAGATGCCGTTGAGCGAACCTATAACGCGATCGCTCGTGCCGAACAACGCCTTCTCTTAGCAGCCGCCCGTCGTCAGTTGAATCAATAAGTAGCGATCGGCAAAAATCTGGTAGAGACGGTTTCAAATCCACACCCACTTTTTGCCCTTTGTCTTAAGTCATCCTATTTTCAAGGGTTGTCTTTCAAGGGGTGTCTGCCAACCGATTTTTCTAATAATTCCCTTCCGAGAAAGGTTAATAGATACTACTTAAGGCTGTTGCGCTTTTGCTTCTAATCGTGAACAACTAAAGAGTATACCTATCATAGAATTCGTGTGGTTTCACCTTGGCGAAATCCACTCCTGCTGGAAGAGTACACAATGAGCCGCGTCGTTGTCTGTTTTTACAGTGGCAGATGGATTCCAATTATGTTTTGTCCCTTGGTAGAAGCGATCGCGTTTCACCAGAATGCACTAAAAGAGGGAAAGGAAATTTTTATTTTTCCCCCTAATTGCGATCCAAACGATTTCTTGAGTGACCTAACTTATATTCAACCCCCCGTCCTTGGGGAAGCGGGGGGGTTGACAAACTTAGCAATTTTGAAACCCTACGATCGATCGCAGTCAATCGCTGATTAATAGCGGAAAATTGCTGCTACCGGAGCCTCATCCGGTACTTTTTCCGGCTCCACTGCATAGACTTTACCACCGTTCAAAATTGTATGAGTAGCGGCAAAATCCAACATATCTTCGTCGTCCACCTGTGGTTCAGGGTGTAAATCTACGGTCATGGTTTCAGGGTCAAAGTGACCCCAGCGCTGCTCGCCGACCGCCACAAACAAAGAATCAACCCGGTGATAATAAGCAGATTGGATGATTTCTTTGATATCGTGGGATACTTTACTCGTATCGTTTCCAGCCAGTTCTTTGTATACCTCTACAACCCCCTCAATATTCTCTTGTAACAGAGGCTCCACAATCGGTAAAGCGAGTTCGTGCAATTCTTCTGGCTTAAATATTTCCGGATTTCCAGTAATTCCTTCCTCCACCAAATGTTGATAAGTATTTGCCTCTTTGTAAATCGGGAAAAGATACTCAACTCCCGCTAACACCAAAGGGCCTTTCTTATTCCGGAAGAAGTCATGCAATGCACCATCAATCTGATGGAAAAATTGCAGGAGATCCTTCTTGATATCATCCTGATCCGGGCTTCCCTGCCCGTGGAAACTACCGGGTTGCTGAAAAGTATTGTTGGTTCCCCCCTTTGATGTGGCAATCCGAATCTGACCGTCCTTGGAAGTCGCGTCATATTGGAGAGCTTCATCCTTGCTTTTCGGCAAGTTTTCAATATGCACCTCTTTGACCGTAGTGCGCGTTGCCTGAAGCAGCCGGACATCCTTTTGGCTAAGCGCTAGGATGTAGAATCGTCCATCGTTGTTGACGATAGGCAACAGTGGCTTAATATGGAAGCGATCGCTAACGATTACCAATTCTTCAACATCAACGGGAAGCTGGTAGTAACGAAAGATTTCGGGAGAGATAAAAATTGCTACCCCCTCGCCTTGGTTTTCTTCCCAAAACTCAGGGCTATCAATCGCATTCGCTTGCTCAAGCCATGTCATCGCCTGATTGTGGTCAATCCCCATTTCCTCCAAGCGTTGCTCAGCCTCACGCATGAGATTCTTGAAGCGAATCGGGTTTTGTCGAATCTCTGGCCCTGCCTTTTCCATCGGCATATAAATCGAGATACAGGGACTAGCGGAATTTTCTATCAAACTTTTTAATTCATCAGTAGACAATAGCGGCATCTGATTGGACTCCTTTCAAAAATATTCAGAAAGGACGACAAAAATTGGCAATCTCTAAAGAAAGATATGACGGAAAAGCCCACACAGGAAATCCGCCCTTCTAGGGAAATAATTATGGTTGCGGCTGCGGGAAATTCTTAAATGCAAAACCCAACCTAAATTCATTTCAGACTAAGACAGGTGCGATGCCATCTTTCTTTTGATAGGAAGTTCGGCTCTCACCTGACCAAAATCCCAGCAAGTCTTTATCTGTCAAAAAGATTCAGGGAGAATAATAAGATTGAGGGTTTCCCTGTTCCATTCCACCGCAATCGGCATTTTTATGATTGATAGCGATCGCATTCACCAGCGGGAAGTCATTGGACTGCTACCAGCAGGAGGGCAAGCAACGCGAATCGCCCCCTTACCGATGAGCAAAGAGCTGTACCCGATTGGATTTCGTCCGGTAGATAGCGGCAGTGGCACCTTACGCCCCAAAGTCGTGAGTCATTACTTACTAGAGAAAATGCGGTTGGCAGGGATTAAGAAGGCATACACCGTACTGCGTCCGGGAAAGTGGGATATTCCGGCTTATTTTGGGGACGGCACCCTGCTAGACATGAACCTCGGCTATCTCATGCTGGGGTTGCCTTATGGCGTTCCTTATACCTTGGATCAAGCCTATCCCTTCGTGCAAGACGCGGTGGTAGCACTGGGCTTTCCCGACATCCTTTTTCAGCCCGAAGATGCCTTTGTGCGGTTGCTGGCACGGCTTGCGGCTGGGAATGCCGATGCAGTTTTGGGATTATTTCCGAACGATCAGCCTCATAAAGCCGGGATGGTTGATTTTGATGCCCAAGGACGAGTCCACTTCGTGGTCGAAAAACCACCGATTAGCGATTTAAAGTATATGTGGGCGATCGCGGTTTGGACGCCAGTATTTACCCAATTTATGCACGAGTATCTCGCTGCAATCCAAGCTGGACAACTGCCACAGGCGAAAGAGCTGCCGATTAGCGATGTGGTTCAGGCAGCGATTGACAGCGGCTTGCGGGTGGAAGCCGAAACATTTCCGGATGGAACCTACCTGGATATCGGCACCCCTGCGGATCTAGTGAAAGCAGTTCGTCAATTTGCGGCTGATGAGATTGATATCTAAATTGATTGATTCTCGGCTCAGCTTGAAAGAAACAAACGCTTAAGCTGTCGGGGAGTCCGTATGATTTTGATTGGATGGCGACTGGATAGCTTTTAACCGCCTTCGCAAAATTATCCCCAAAGTCACCTGCTTCATCAGCCAGTACAAGCCAGAAATTATGACAAAGGTGACAACCATGACCACCACAGGCCATTTGCCGACCAAGTCATCCAGCACGCTAGTGAAGACGGCATCCGGTTGAGTAACAAAATCCCAACTGTTGAAGCGTAGGAATCGCCCTAAATAAATGCCAACAGCGCTAAGACCGTGCAAAGTTAGCTCCATCCAAAGAATGTATTTACTACGTTCGTGGCGATGTAAATAGTAACCTAGATTAATTAAAGATATAACGTAAGCTTCAAAGCCAGCCAGGATAACTAGCAAATACTGGGGGATGAGAACTAGCGTAATCATCCACACCGAGTAGTTGGCGCGAATATCATGAATCAAGTGAATGATATCTGTCAACAAATAGGGCGCATTCGGCAAAAACGCGATAAAAACTAAGACTCCCGCCCACCAGATGAGCGATCGCTTTTGCCTGCTGCGAAATAGCCAAATACTCAACAGCAGAGGGATAAACGCCAGAAACAGATTCCACGTCATCCAGTCCAGATTGCGGGACAAAACCCGCAATATATTGGAAGTCCAGCGAACCAGCTCAAATTTCATACGCGCTGTCTCATTGTTGAATCAGCAGTTTTAGTTCACATTTTCATTGAAGCTACCAGTATAACCACTGGTTTCGCGATGACCACTCTGCCGCAGGGGGATGACGATCTGGAATGTTGCCCCTAATCCTGGCTGCGATAGACAGATGAGCTGTCCCCGATGATTTTCTACCACAATTTGATAGCAAGTCGATAAACCTAAGCCGGTGCCTTTGCCGACTTGTTTGGTGGTAAAAAATGGTTCAAAAATATGGTTTTTGACTTCCGGAGTCATGCCGATGCCATTGTCGGAAATTTCAATCTGCACCTGAGTGGGTGACAAAATTTGGGTGGTGAGGGCGATCGCAAACGGCTGAGATGAAAATCCTGAAAGGGTAATTTCATCCTTGACCTTTTCTTCCTCTTTCATTCTTTCTTCTAAGGCATCAATGGCATTACTAAGCAGGTTGAGAAACACCTGATTGAGTTGTTTCGGATAGCACTCCACGAGGGGTAAGTCACCGTAATTTTTAACCACTTCGATGCCTGGATGTCCCGGACGCGCTTTCAGGCGACGCTGTAAAATCAGCAACGTACTATCGATGCCTTCATGAATATCCACCGGCTTCATATCGGCTTCATCCAGACGGGAGAAGCTGCGTAAGGATATCACAATCTGACGGATACGTTCTGCACCCGTTTTCATGGACTCTAGAAGGTTTGGTAAATCCTCAATCACAAAGTCCAGTTCAACCGTTTCGCTATACGCTTGAATCGCCGGGGGTGGGGTGGGATAATTTTGCTGGTAAAGGTTCAGGATGTCGAGGAGGTCTTGAATATAAGCAGTAATATGGCTAATATTGCCAGTGATAAAGTTAATGGGGTTATTAATTTCATGAGCAATTCCTGCTACTAATTGCCCCAAACTCGACATTTTTTCAGCTTGAATTAATTGCTGTTGGGCTTGTTTGAGCGAGGTGAGCGATCGCGCGAGTTCATTATTCTTTTCTTCTAACTCCAGAGTTCTTTCGGTTACTTTCCGATCGAGATTGTGGGCAAGTTCGAGTAATTGAGCTTCCGATTGCAGCAGTGCTTGCTCGATTCTTTTTTGTTCTGTAACGTCTTGAATCGTGCCGATGAGTCGAGCGGCTTTCCCTCCTTGCTCCTGAATAATTTTGCCAGTGCCGTGGACAATGCGCTCAGAACGATCGGATAAAACAACTCTAAAGTCAGTGCTGAAGGCTTGCTTGAAATACGATGCGGCGTCTATCAATTCTCTGACCCGTTCTCGTTCATCTGGGTGAACGGATGTCAGCAATCGTTCCATACTTGGCTCAAATTCTGCTGGTGAAAAACCCAAGATGCGATAAAGTTCATCCGACCATCGCAGTTGTTGTTTAACCAAGTCTAAATCCCAGTTACCGAGATGGGCGATCCGTTGGGCGTTGGCGAGACTGGCTTCGCTAGAGCGCAGTGACGCTTCAGCTGAGGCGCGTTCCGCAACCGCCGCCCCCAAAACCAAAGCAGTGACTGCGATAACGCCCATGAAGGCTTGTAAAAATTGCAAAGCTTGGTCGGTATTAATGGCAACTGCCGCAAACGGCCCATCCCCCAAGGCGGTGCCCCAGATAGCAATGCAGGAGACAAGTAGAGTTGCCAGTACAGCGCCTTGCTGATTAAATCGGAGGGCTGCCCAAGCGACCAAAGGGAAGGGCATGTAGGCAAGGGGATAGTGAGCGATCGCTGTAGCAGTTTTGGCGAAGAAAACTGACTGGGTGACGGTTGCAAGCAAAGTCAGCAAAAGCATCGCCTCGATGATTCGCTCTCGTCTTGTGTCTAAGCGAGGAAGGACACTCCAAGTCAAGATCGCCGGGACTAACACTAAAACTGCCATGCCATCCCCTAACCACCACGTCCACCACGTCGTCGCATAGTCGCTCCAAGGGATAAGATTTGCCCAGCAAAGAGTCGTCAAACCCAGAGTGGAAGCGACTAGAGTAGACAGCATCACAGACAAGCCGAGAAAACCGAAAACATCTCGCAGGCGATCCAGAGAGGGGCGCAAACGAATCGAACGAAGCAACGTGACCCCGACTAGAGCCTGCAAGGTAGTAGCCAAGCTGCCAGCAATGGCAACAGATAGGGGTACGTGCAGAACTACTTTGGCAAATAAAAATTCACCTAGCACGACTCCAGGCCAAAGCTTTCGCCCCCCGATAAACAGCACGCCTTGGGTAATCCCCGCCGGAGGCCAAACCGGCGTTACGTACTTATTCAACACCGGAAGCGCCAGTGATAGTTTTGCTGCACCAATGTAGATGGCAGTCAGTATGGCGACGCTGGCTAAGTATCGCCAAAGCCGAGTTTGGGACATAATACGGCGGTTTAGGGGTTCAAAATGCGAGATGTTTTCTCCTTGCAACCATAATCCGCTGAGCTAGATGTTGCAAAGGTAAATATAGACAAATTTTTAACTGAAGGGAGAAATCCGATAATTAATCTGATTTCACCTTCGGTTTAGTACAAATTAAGCAATAATCCAGTGCCAATCGATTTAAGCAGCCTGCCCTAACAATCGCCTAGAATCCCTATCAGGGGCTAAATAAAAGGATTAAAAAGTGGAAACTTCTATGCAAGATCGGTTACAGGCAGCGATCGCTCCTTACCGTACAGCGGTAGATTATCTAGAAATTCGCTTAGAACAAAGTGAGTCTACCTCTATCTCCTTTCGCGGTCATCAGCTGGATGCCGTAGATCGTAACTTTACCCTCGCTGGGGGCATTCGCGCTTGCCACATGGGCGGCTGGAGTTTTGTCACTTTCAATGGTTTAGCTGAGTTGAAAGACCGGATTGAAGAAGCGATTTCTCAAGCACATCTGGTCGGAAAAGAAACGACGATGCTAGCGCCAGTGGAACCCATTCAAGATTATGTGGCGGTGGAAATCGGGCGCGATCCACGTGGGGTTTCTCTGGCAGAAAAGCGGCGGTTATTGGAGGGATATAACCAACTGCTGCTAGATTTTGACCCCCGAATTCAAACGACAATGGTGAATTTGCGCGATCGCTTCGGCATCACCTATTTTGCCAATTCTCTCGGCACCTGTATTGCCCAAGAACGCTTGGATGTGTCGGGTCGATTTGGGGCGATCGCTAGGGAAGACGGTTCTGCCCCCCGCCAAGGCTTTGAATCTGTCCATTCCCGCACAGACTATAACATTCTCGAAGGAATTGAAGACCAGGTACTGGGAGCCGCCAAACGCGCTGTCGGTCAATTGGAAGCCAAATCAGTCAAAGGCGGACAATATACTGTCGTTCTCGACCCCTATCTCGCGGGTGTCTTCATTCACGAAGCTTTTGGACATCTTTCGGAAGCTGATTTTGTCTACGAAAATCCCCGGATGCAGGAATTGCTCACCTTGGGCAAACCCTTAGCCATTAAGCAACTAAATGTGGTTGATGATGCCACGATGCCCGATTTACCCGGTTCTCTCAAGTATGACGATGAAGGTGTCCCCGCTCAACGCAAATATTTAATTAAAGACGGTATCCTCACCCAGCGCTTGCATAATCGCGAAACTGCTGGCAAGCTACACGAAGCTCCGACTGGCAACGCTAGGGCACTTAACGCGACTTATCCTCCGTTGGTGCGGATGACCAATACCGGCATTGAACCGGGGGAACACTCCTTCGATGACATGATTGGGGATATCGAGGAAGGCGTCTATGCGGTGCGGATGCTTGGCGGACAAACCAACGGCGAGATGTTTACCTTTGCTGCTGCTGAAGGCTATATGATTCGCAATGGCAAGATAGCTGAAAGAGTGACTGATGTCAGTCTGACTGGCAATGTCTTCCAAACGCTCAAAGATATTGAGGCGATTGGGAACGACTCCATCTATATCAACGGCGGTTGCGGTAAAGGCGGACAAATGCCGCTACCAGTGAGTGTGGGGGGTCCCCATCTGCGAATTAAAAATGTCGTGGTGGGCGGGCGCTAGGAGGAACCGGGAAGCTATGAAGAATTCTCTCCCTGTCTCCAATGACCCATTACCGTATAGCAATTCTAAATGATTCGTGAACGCGAGATCCCCGACTTCTTAGGGAAGTCGGGAATCTGAATCGATAGACGCTCTAATCAAAAAGGGGATGCCGCTAGTAAACGGCATCCCCTTTTGTTTTATTTAATTAACGTGCATAGCATGGCATTTGTGGCGGTTTTGCCCCAGTACACTTGCACGGAAACAGCAGAATCCGAAGGCTCGGTATTTAAGACTGAGAGTATTGCTTAATTCAGGTTTAGTGGAAGTAGTTGGCTTCTGCTTCCAACTGGCGAATCAAAGCTTCGTCACCTTTGGCTCTGGCAATTTCTAGACGATGCTGCAAGCTTTTTTGAATGTTTTCGCGGTGAGCCGCAGCCGCATTTTTCTGGTTATCTTGGCGTCTTCCGTTCATAATGGACATTATTTTTAAGCGACTTGAGGTATCTGCTACTTTCCTAATATAGCCTAAATCCCCAAAAAATGGTAGTTTTTGTTACAGAATATTCATAGTTTGTTAGCTAGCGTTAAGGGTTAAAGCTTTGCAACGAATACGGGTTTGAGAGCGATCGCCATTGCTGAAGGTAAGCTACACTCTTAAGTCGTTCAAATAAATCGTTCAAACCGCCCCGCGTTCTGGTCGCATCAACAGCATCGCACCCGCGCTTGGCACAAAGAATCCTTCTTAACAAAGATGTATGAAAACCGGATCGTTACTCTGACGAGCGATTTTGGCTTGAGTGATGTTTATGTAGGGGTGATGAAAGGGGCGATCGCCCAAATCAACCCGACGCTGACGGTGGTGGATCTCACTCATGAGATTCCCCCTCAGAATCTTACAGCCGCAAGATTTTGTTTAATGAATGCCTACCCTTATTTCCCAAAAGGGACAGTGCATATTGCTGTTGTCGATCCGGGAGTGGGGAGTAGCCGCAGAGCGATCGCTGTTAAATTTGCCGCCGGTTTCTTGGTGGGACCAGATAACGGGCTGTTTAGTGGCATTCTGAGTAGTCCTGGGGTTTCCCCGTCCCTACCCGAAATTGCCGCCGTCGAACTCACGAACCCCGACTACTGGCGCACCACCGAACCCAGTTCAACGTTTCACGGTCGAGATATTTTTGCTCCCGTGGGTGCCCATCTTGCCAGTGGCGTTCCTCTCGAACAACTGGGAGACGCTATCGATCCAGCCAGCGTAGTTCAACTGCCTATCCCTGAATGCAGCCAGACAGAGGCGGGTATCACGGGTTGCATTCAGTATATCGATCGCTTTGGCAACTTAATTACAAATATTCCAGGTACCTTCGTCCAAGGAAAAATCTGGTCTGTGGTTGTGGGATTTAGGCTACCCAGTTGCCAGACTTACAGCGACAGTCCAACCGGAGAAGCGATCGCTTTAATTGGCAGTCACGGTTGGGTCGAAATTGCCGTCAACGGAGGCAATGCTCAGTCGCAACTGCAACTAGACTGGGGAGATGAGGTGCTTCTTCATCTGGATTAATTCAATTCCTAATTGGGATTTATACATCCGCATCGCTGATATTGTATAGCAATTTTCGGATAGGTTTTATGACTCAGTTAAATGTGTCTGATTCGGCAGTTTATCAAGGTCAGTTTGGAGAATTTACGATAACCGAGAGCGATCGCACTGGAGTGATCGTTTACCGTAGCGGCTTAATGGTAGCGGCTTTAAGCTTTGCTTTAGGTAGCTTTTTGGTGCTAAAGACAAACATGGGATTGTCACTCCTCACCCCGCTGTACGCTTGTTTTTGTTTGGCATTGGGCGTCAGTTTATTTACCATCCATATTTACCTAGAACCGCTACACCGACTCCTTCAAGCTTTTTGGGCAATTGGTGTTTTATCAGCGACAGTGCTGGCGCTGCAAAGTAGCGAACCTCTTGCCCTATATGTCTACAATCACCCAATAACCCTTTTTGGAGTTGGCTTTACCTTTGCGGCATTAACGGGGATTTACTTCAAAGAAGCCTTTTGCTTCAACCGTCTGGAAACTAAAGTTCTCACGCCTTTGCTGCCAATGTTGCTGCTGGGACACCTGACGGGTGTATTGCCAGTGTCAGTAGAACGGGGATTATTGGCAGTTTGGGCAATTCTATTTGTCATCTTTGCCTTGCGTAAGGTTGTGCAAGAAATTCCACCGGATATTGGTGATAAGTCGGTGTTTGTCTATCTCAAACAACAGCATTCGGCGAAGGCTTGAGGAAAGCGATTAAACGCCCTATACCTTATGGAAGAACGTGCCTTCTGGCTAGCATGGTCGCAAATCCCTGGAATTGGCCCTATTTTGCTCAGGCGCTTGCACCAGCATTTTGGCACGCTCAGTGAAGCCTGGAAAGCCAATCCAGCCGCCTTGAGGGAGGTGGAGGGGTTTGGGCGTCAAACAATTGAGGGGGTGATAGAGAAGCGATCGCGCCTGCATCCCCAACAATTTTTAGAAGAACACTTGGTAAAAAATCCCTGTTTCTGGACGCCAGCAGATGCTGATTATCCCCGCTTACTTCTAGAGACGCCTACCCCACCGCCAGTGCTGTATTATCGCGGCAAAGTACAACTCCAAGAAAATCATGGCATTACGCCAACGATTGGCATTGTCGGTACTCGCCAACCCTCTGAATATGGCAGACGCTGGACTGGCAAAATCACTGCTGCATTGACGAAAAGCGGCTTCACGGTTGTTTCCGGCATGGCAGATGGCATTGATACGGAAGCGCATCGCGTTTGTATAGAAGCTGGGGGACGGACGCTGGCAGTTTTTGGTACTGGTGTGGATGTCATCTATCCTTGGCGCAATAAGTCCTTATACGAACAAATATGCGATCGCGGGTTAGCGCTGAGTGAGTATCCTGCTGGCACCCAACCGAAGCGCGAACACTTTCCCCCTCGTAATCGGATTATCGCCGGTTTGAGTCGTGCGGTGCTGGT
>NZ_JACJOQ010000186.1:0-4724 GCF_014695635.1 Coleofasciculus sp. FACHB-712
GCAAGGGTTACGCCCAATTCTGGCAGGACGCAATTCCGAAAAGTTGCAGCCGTTAGCGACATCGCTTGGTTTAGAACACCGCGCCTTTAGCTTAGAAAATGAATCCGCCGTGGATGCGGCACTCCAGGATGTTACAGCCGTACTCCACTGTGCAGGGCCATTCTCCCGCACCTCTAAGCCAATGGTTGAAGGGTGCCTGCGGACAAAAACCCATTATCTGGATATTACCGGAGAGGTAACAGTATTCGAGGCGATCGCTGCCAAAGATGCTGAGGCAACAAAAGCAGGCGTAATGCTGCTTCCCGGCGTCGGTTTTGATGTCGTTCCTTCTGACTGTCTCGCGGCTCATCTCAAGAGACAGCTGCCTTCAGCAACAAGTCTGGCGCTGGCTTTCACCGCCGGTCAGACATCGCGGGGAACTGCCACAACAATCGTGGAAGCTCAGAAGCAAGGAGGCTTAGTGCGGCGGGGTGGCGTTCTGACTCCGGTTCCGACTGCTTGGAAAACTCGAACCATCGACTTTGGAGAAGGCCCTGTTTTAGGCACCACACTTCCTTGGGGAGATGTGTCTACCGCTTTCTACAGCACAGGGATTCCCAATATTGAAGTTTATATGGCAACCCCTCCCTCCACTTACTGGGCGCTAGTCGCAAGTAGATATTTGGGTTGGTTATTGGGGTCCCCACCCATGCAAAGCTTACAGAAACGTCTAATCCAAGCTCAACCACCAGGACCAACCGATGCACAGAGGCAACAGGGGAAAACTAGATTGTGGGGAGAGGTGTCAGATGATGGCGCAACTAAGGTATCCCGACTGCAATGTCCAGAAGGCTATACGCTCACAGCACTGACGGCGCTGGCAGTTGTTACCAAGGTGCTTGCCGGACAGGCAAGTGTTGGTTTCCAGACGCCTTCTAAAGTCTATGGTGCCGATTTGATTTTGGAAATTGAGGGGGTTGAGCGGTCAGATATTAATAATGGGTAATGAGTAATGGGTATCCCATTACCCATTACCAGCTTTATCTACCCAGATGGCGAGCTGCTAACTGCATCGCATCAGCAATATCAACATCGCCATCGCGGTCGGCATCTAAGAAAGTATTCAGAACTGGATTCGACCCGTGCGGATTTTGAGCGCTGGAGCCAGTTTTTAGAAGATTTAACACCAGGGGAACGAGAATCGGCAACATCTGTTGAATCATCGCCGGATTCAAGCCGGTTCTTTGAGCAATGACTTGCACGATTTGCGGCACTTGAGAAAAACCAAAAAGCGCATCAACGGCTTGAGGATTGGGAGAACTGCCGCCATATTGATTAACAAGGGCTTGCGCTTGTTGGGGGCCTTCGGTAGCTTGCTTCTGTTGTAGAGCAGAGCGCACGTAGTTTCCTACAAGGGACATTGTAGATTGCACTGCTGACGGGTCGGCACCATAATTATTGCTGACCTGCTGCACGGTGCCAAAAATATTATCCATCTGTCCGGGAGTCGCTTCGCGATCTGGACTGTCTAGGGCATTGATAATTTGGTCAAAAAGTCCCATAACTCTTTCTACTCCGATAACTTGAACAAAATGTCTCACTTTTGGGCTGTAGTTCGCCTCTAGCTATTAGCAGAGAATTTTGGTTGTTGATGTTGATGCGACACCGACTTGATGTTTGATCGGTAAAGCGATCGCTAACTCTGTCCCTTTACCAACTTCTGATTTGCAGCTAAAATTACCGCCATGTTTCTCTACGATAATCTGATGGCTGATTGATAGACCCAAGCCCGTACCAATGCCTCTCGGCTTCGTGGTAAAAAAGGCATCAAATATTTTCTCTTGATGTTCTGGTGAAATGCCAGAACCATTGTCAGCAATCCGCACCCCAACGGTATCCTTGTTTAGGCGTTCTGTAGAAATCACGATTTCTCCAGGCTCTTTTGCCTCTTCTAGAGCATCAATCGCATTGCTGAGTAAATTCATAAATACCTGATAAAGCAAGCCGGTGTAACCTTCGATGGCTGGGATATCGCCGTAGTTTTGAATAATATTGATATTATTTTTAATCCGATTGTTCAAAATCAGCAGAGTGCTATCAAGACAGGCGTGCAAATCTACAGAATTAGGTTGTGGTTCATCGAGGCGAGAAAAATCTTTTAAACTTAGAACAATTTGTCGAACTCGGTCAGAACCGACTTTCATCGATTGCAGAACTTTAGGCAGGTCTTGTTTAAGAAAATCGATATCAATTTCCTCTGCTTGAGTTTGAATCGTTTCAGGCGGATTGGGAATTTCAGCTTGATAAGTTTCTAGTAATGCGAGAAGTTCTTTAACGTAGTCACCCGCATAAGCCAAGTTGCCATAGATGAAGTTGACCGGATTATTGATTTCATGGGCGACTCCGGCAAGCATTCGTCCCAAACTAGACATTTTCTCACTTTGGATTAGCCGTAACTCGCTGTCTGCTTTTTGTTCTTGCAAAAGGTGCCCCACCTGGAGGATGAGCTGATTGAGGGAGGTTGCCAACATTCCCACTTCATCTTCAGTTGTAATCGGCACTTGCAAGCCAAAATTAGATTCTTGAGTTGCCCGCTGTGCTACATCAGTTGCAGCTTTCAGGGGACGGACGATGGCGCGAGAAGTGTAGATGGCTAAAAGGATAGCGATCGCAATTGACAATAAAATACTTGCAACAATAATTTTAAATCGGATTGTTTCCGCAGCAATCAAAGCCAGTTCTGCCTGCTTAACATCCTGGTAAGATCCCTGAATAACTCCAGTTAAGTCGTCTGAGAGACCATCAAAATTTAGCGCTACAGAACCATTCGTAAAATTTAAAAGTAGTTTTTGTGCTTCCTGAATTTTATCTGGCTTTAAATGAGACAGCTCAATTTGCTGTACTAATTCATCAACCTGATGAAAATAGATTTCTGGTACGTTTTCGTAAGTTTTTAGAAAACTGGGTATTCCATCAGCGTGTACATGAGCCGCTGCCTCGCGTTGATAAACGGCGCTGTTTGTATAAGATTTGATTTGAGACAATATCCGCCTAATTTCAGCAGTATGTTCCAGAAAATGAGAGTATTCGTCCCAAAACAATTCCGGATTTTCTGCTAGCGGAATCAATTGTTGTTGGTGCGTACGTGCCTGTAGTACGCCATTTTGCAAGCGATGGAGAAGGTTGAGTTCTTGGTTGCTATATTCATGCAACTTCGTAGCTCGTTGCTGATAGTAATCTCCAATCATAAATCCGGCAGCCGTTCCCAAAACGGCAATGCCTAGGGTTAGCCCATATCCATAACTAATTTTTTGGCTAACGCTGAAACGACCAGTGACCCGGCTGAGCCAGCCTGTGATACTGACTGGGTGAGGGAACGCACTGCCTAAGCGTATCTGAGGCTTCCTGACGTTTGGCTCAGAGATCATCGATCTATCCGGTGGGGGATAATTTTAAAAGCTAGTTTGTATTATAATTTACTGTTTTTTAAAATTACTCAGAAAGACGCTTTGTTTTAATTATCTAGCCGAGAAAAAATCACGGCAACAGGCTCTACTTTATTCGTGGAAGCATCTCTTGCCTGTTGCTGATAGCAGACAATGATAGGGAGATTAAGATTAGAAGCATCTCCTTACCACAATCCCGTTCATGCCCCTGTCGCGCTTATTAACGCTGATCGTTGGCCTCAGTGTAATTCTGGGGCTGATGCTGTGGCTGATTAATTCTCTCTATCGGCTGTATATTCAGATTTCTTTTACGGCACCTTTACTGGGAAATCTGCTGCTTTTGTTGCTGATTGTCCTACTGGGGGTGCTAATCGGTGGATTTATCTACTATGTGATGATTCTTCAGGGGACTGCAAAAGGTTCGCGGCAACGCCGCAGATTGCCGAAAGTCCCGGAAGCGAAGACAGAGGCGGCTTCAGAAACCCTCAAAGCAGTGCGGCAGCAAGTGGCACAGATTCAGGATGAGGTGTCGCGGCAGGCATTACTTGAGCGATCGCGCGAAATCGAAGCAAATTTGGCGCGTGGGGAACTGTTAGTCGTCGTATTTGGCACGGGTTCGGCTGGCAAGACTTCTCTGGTGAACGCCCTGATTGGGCGCATGGTAGGACGGGTAGACGCGCCAATGGGAACGACGGAGGTAGGGGAAACTTACGTTCTCAAGTTGAAAGGCTTAAATCGACAAATTTTGATTACCGATACGCCCGGAATTTTAGAAGCAGGGGTGGCGGGAACGCAGCGAGAGCAACTGGCACGGCAATTGGCGACGGAAGCGGATTTGTTGTTATTTGTCGTAGATAATGACTTGCGGCAGTCAGAATATAACCCGCTGCGAACCTTGGCAGAGATTGGTAAGCGATCGCTGTTGATTCTCAACAAAACCGATCTTTATACAGACACCGATAAGGAAACAATTCTGGCGCGTCTGCGGGAACGAGTGCGGGGATTTATCGCCACCGCCGATGTGGTTGCGATCGCCGCGAATCCCCAGCTTGCTGAGTTAGAAAGTGGCGAAACCTTCCAACCTGAACCGGATGTGATGCCGTTAATTCGCCGCATGGCAGTGGTTCTCAGAGCCGAAGGGGAAGACTTAGTGGCTGACAACATCCTACTGCAATCTCAGAGACTGGGAGACGAAGCTCGACGCCTGCTGGATGCTCAGCGCAGACGCCAAGCGGAGAAGGTGGTAGAACGTTTTCAGTGGATTGGGGCGGGTGTCATCACCGTGACACCCCTGCCAGT
>NZ_JACJOQ010000187.1:0-3583 GCF_014695635.1 Coleofasciculus sp. FACHB-712
AGCGATCGCTTGCAAATTTACTTGTTGTATGCAAGCAATTCAGACGGCTACATCCCCTATAAGAGCCTATCCGGAAAATTCGGCAATGATGGTTAAGAGAAAGACAAGCTTTTAAAAGGGCGAATAGAAGTGCAGGCGTCCTACTCCCAAATCTAAACCGTAAGCTTTCTCTCCGGCTGGGAAAGCTTTGATTCGGAACAGATATACGCCGCTACTGAAGGGGTTACGTACCGGATTGAGACCAATCGTAACGGTTTTACCTGGAGGTACGGGAGGATCAAACATGACTGAAATGGTGTTTGTCTGACTATCTCTTATGACTTTTCCCAGCCCTAACTTTTCGCCTTTGTTTCCAGGCTTCCCTACAAATGCTTCGCTGTCGTTAAGTTTAAATCGAATTATCTCTAATCCCTCGTTTTGGGTAATCGTCACTTGCCCAAGCGGTTCACCAGCATTTTCTGGCAGACTGACGGTGAAATAATAGGTAGCTCCCCAGACATTAATCCGGTCAAAGGTAGTCGTAGCATCTATTAAGCGAGGCGGTTTTTCAAAGGAAACAGTTCCATCTGCTAGCTGAATCGCCCTAGATGAAGGACTCAAGACTCCCCACATGCTAGCTATTACCGCTAGGGTTGAGCTGAAAACTAAAAAAGAACGCATAGCCAAGTACCAAAGACAAGAAAAGATTCATTTACTCGGAACTATTTTGAATTTAATTTTGTCGTGATCTATGGCAAAATCCCTCTACAGTGGGAGGTAATTCTCAGCCATGATGTAGATGAACTACATTTTTGTTGGGCATTATCTTTAAAGTAGGAAGGCTAAAATCGGTGATTCTTAGGGCGGGGCAAAAACCGGGTGGCAACTATGCACGAATCGGGTTCTGATGGTTTGAAGGTTTTATCAGCAATCGAGTTTCAAGGGAGAGGGTGGAGTCAGAGGACTGCTAATTTGATGAAGTCTTTTGCTCGCAAGCGAATTGCACCCATTAGTTTAGTGACATTGCTCGGTTGTGGGGGAGCAACTTGGCTGGCAACGGCTGCTTTTATACCGCAGATTGCCCAAGCTTACACTGCTCGCTCTGAAGTTGCCTTGGTTCGTCAGCCAGCAGAAACTTACGAAGGTTTTGTCCGCAGAGCCGAGGTAGTGGCTAGGGCGGCGGCGCAGCGCAGCTTCGATCGCGACATTTTAGTGACTGACGTTGCGGTGATGATCCTGGGGCAAAATCAGGGAGCTATCGCACCAATTCTTTCTTTAAAAGTAACTCGCGGAGCCTGGAGAAGCCGCCCCGATACCCCCCGCTGGGCAACCTACTTCCCCAATACCAAGTCTTTACTCGGTTTTGTCGATGACGTGACGCCTTCCGATCAGCCCGTCCCCGCTACTGCCGAACCCCCCCCAGCACCAGCACAGGGGGCACCTGCTACAACTCCCCCACCAACCGCAGTGCCCGGTAACATTAGGGATGTCGCGCCTGGAGCGCCTACAGGGACTCCTCAGAACCAGACACCGGGAACAGCCGCTCCCGCAGCCCCCGGTACTCCTCAGAACCAGGCACCCGGAACCGCAGCCCCAACTGCACCAAATGCACCAACTGCTCCCACCTCGCCAACGATTCCCTCTTCACCAGCATTTCCTGGCGGTAATGTAAATCCCACGGAAACGATTCCCAATCCAACAGAAAACATTCCCAATCCAACAGAGAACATTCCCAATCCCACTACGCCAACCACTGGAACGGGAACCACCGGACAGGGGCGATAAAAACCGCCCAAATCAGCGTGTGAACCACCGCGCACACCTCTCTGCTCACTGCCTCATCGGGAACGAACAAGCGTGAGACAGTCAAGAAATTCGCCCGACTAGATTGAACTGGTCAAGGGATCTCTTAGAATAGGAAGGCTGTAAACGATTGCTGGAGTTACGATCATGGCGGTTCCTAAGAAGAAAACATCAAAATCCAAGCGCGATAAGCGCAAAGCCACCTGGAAGCACAAGGCGACAATTCAAGCTCAGAAAGCTCTGTCTTTGGGCAAATCGATTCTGACTGGGCGTTCTAAGTTTGTGTATCCAACCCAGGAAGAAGAAGCCGAAGAAGAATAATTATCCTAGAGGTTGCTTTTCGTCTCAGCCTCCTAGAATTTCCGAGCGCCTTTGGGCGCTATTTTTTTGGATATAAGTGCATATTAAGAATTAGAGTACACAAAACGCCATCTCTACTAGACTCATGCTAGGAAAATTTTTCAAAAAACCAGAATCGGAGGAGAGCGAACGGGTTCCTCCCGGTCAATATCTGACGAAAGGCTTCCCGGTGCTGACCTACGGCAACACTCCGCAGATCGATACTGACAACTGGCAATTTCGCGTCTGGGGTTTGGCAACCGAAAAGACTTTCAGCTTGGCAGATTTTATGGCTCTGCCCCAACATAACTTTACTGCCGATTTCCATTGCGTCACCCGCTGGTCTAAACTCGACGTGCAGTGGACTGGCGTTAAGGTGACAGACTTTATGAAGCTGGTGGAAGTTGACCCGAAAGCCGTTCATGTTATGGAACACTGCTACGGCGACTACACCACGAATATTCCTTTAGAAGACTTTCTCCGGGAAGAGAACTTTTTTGCTCACACTCTATTTGGGGAACCCCTACCAGCGGAACATGGCGGGCCGATGCGGCTAGTTGTCCCTCATCTTTATGCCTGGAAAAGCGCCAAATGGATTAACGGCTTAGAATTTCTTCGGCAAGAAGAGTCGGGTTTTTGGGAGCGCAATGGCTACCACCGGCGGGGAGAACCGTGGGCAGAAGAGCGATATAGCTATTAAGGGAGTAGGAAAAGAGAGTTTTGAGTTTTGAGTTATAAAAGAATTCTTTAATTCAAAACTCAGACGCAATAAATCGCGCCTCTACAATTTAAAACTTTTTTCTCATTACTAATTATTTCATTAGCCACTTCAGGATCTTGAGCTTGTCTTTATAGGGAGCGTATCTCAACTTCATATCAACGAGAAAAGATTTGTTGAGTACGCTTTTTTGATGGGAGAATGTCTCAAAACTTGCCTTGCCGTGATAACGACCGATGCCGCTCTCTCCGACGCCACCGAAGGGTAAATCTAGGACACCAACCTGCATAACGGTATCGTTGATGCAAACACCGCCTGAGGAGGTTTGTTGCAAGACGGTTTGTTGCTTTTGTTTGTCTTTCGAGAAGAAGTAGAGGGCTAAGGGTTTCGGTTTGGCGTTGACAAGCGCGATCGCTTCGTTCAACTCTGTATATTCTAGGACTGGCAGAATTGGACCAAAGATTTCTTCTTGCATGACTGGATCTTCCCAGCCCACGCGATCGATGACGGTAGGAGCAATGTATCGCTCAGATGGATTAGTCTCTCCACCAATCAAAACATCCCCATCTAGATATTTACAAAGACGGTTAAAGTGTTTTTGATTAATAATTCTGCCATAATCAGGGCTTTTTTCCGGTTCATCCCCATAAAAATCGTGAATACAATTTTTGATTTGTGCGAGCAAATCTCTTTTAATTCTTTTATCTACTAAAAGATAATCTGGGGCAATACAAGTTTGACCTG
>NZ_JACJOQ010000188.1:0-6760 GCF_014695635.1 Coleofasciculus sp. FACHB-712
ACCAAATTAGCTGCATCTCAACCTGCTGATAAGCAAGCAAAACTTTTGGATGAAGCCCGGAAGCTCCGACAAAAGGCGATCTCAGAAGACCCGGTTAACTTCCAACCGGAAGCCCTGAGTAAAAACTGGCTCTGGACAGAAAAAGCAATTAAAGATTGGCGATCGCTACTTTCGACAAGTCAAAAGTAATTCCCGAAAAAACATTTACTTGCACGTTGAATTTTAGTAATTAGTAAAAAAATTTGAGTTTTGAATTAAGAATTTTTTTCTAACTCAAAACTCAAAAGTTTTATAGTAATTACTTTTTGAGCAACGCAGAGAGAGACTGTCGCTTTCGCAGATCCATAATTTCTGCCAGACTATCCTCGCCCCAATCCAGAGGATGATTTTCTTCTGGAGGCACCACCGTTACCTCAGTCATCCCATAATTTGTCATCATTAGGGGCACTTCTTGAGGTTTAGAGAAGCCTTCTGCCGGTTGTGGCGGCATGGGACGACGCTTTTGCTTTTGAGTCGGGCGGCGTTGTTTTTTGCGGACGCTTGCAGTCGGCTTTGATCGTTTGAGAGATTTACGCTGCGGTGAACGACTCAGGTTTAGCGCTATCAACAGCGTTCCAGTGACAAAGCCCAAGGCGATCGCGCCATACAACCACCGTGGCACTTGCTGTTGCTTTGGAGCTTCCGGAACTTCCGGAACCGCTGTAAAACCTGGCAACGGGGTTCCAGATGGCTGACTGGTTGTGAAGCTTGGCAGTAGTGATGCCTCTGGTTCTGGAACCGTCGTTCCGGCAGGCATCGGTTCAACAGATTTAGATTCCTCCTGCTCGATGGGGCCTGTACTAAATAGACCTAGCGCTGCTACTGCTGCGATGGTAATCATAGACGCCCACAAACCGCCCCAAAAGGCGAGTGGGTACTTTTGAACCATCTGGTACAGGAAAACAAGGCTAAAGCGCTGTATAGGAGGCTTATCGGGCTGATTGAGCATTGAACGCCCTCAACTAGCACGGCTGATTGATATTGGGTAATTTATATCAAAGTTTTATCAAATTTTGAAAAACTCGGTATAACTCACTAGAGGCAGATTTTAGCAAAAATTGCCTGCGATCTTCCAAAAAAGAAAATATAGTAACCCGGACAAAGAGATGATTGTAGCAGCCAAGAACCAGAGATTTTGAAGATTTCAGAGTTCTCAAAGCAGAGAATTACTTATCCCCACGCCCCAAATACAAATTTTGGTAACAATGGGATTAAGCAGACATCCAACCGCAGGTACTGATTCAAGACAAGACACCTGCCTATGATAAATGAATGCGATAGACTAGCTACTCGACAGGGCACAGGGAGGATAGATAAAAAAATGGGCGAGCAGTTTACGCCTGCAATTGAAGAAGAGCCATCAGAAGAAGAAATTGTGGCACAGAGTTCATCGAATCGCCGTGGCACCTCCGGTGCCCTTGCCCGGAGAAATGCAGGACGGGAAAAACATGATATGGCTTTGACTCGGCTAAGCCGTGAAAGCTTGCCCCAATCCTGGTCAATAGAAAACAGTGAGAACCTGTATCGGATTGAAGGTTGGGGTCAACCGTACTTTTCGATTAATGCAGCCGGTCACGTTACAGTTTCTCCCAAGGGAGAGCGCGGTGGGTCTTTAGATTTATTTGAACTGGTCAACGCCCTGAAGCAGCGCAATCTGGGGCTACCACTGCTGATTCGCTTTTCAGATATTTTAGAAGACCGGATTGAGCGATTAAATGCTTGTTTTGCGAAAGCGATCGCGCGTTACAACTATTCCGGTACTTACAAAGGTGTCTTTCCGGTCAAGTGCAACCAGCAGCGACACTTGGTTGAAGATTTGGTGCGGTTTGGTAAACCCCATCAGTTTGGCTTGGAAGCTGGCTCGAAGCCAGAGATGATGATTGCTTTGGCAATGTTGGATACGCCTGGGGCATTACTCATCTGCAATGGCTATAAAGACCGAGAATACATCGAAACGGCGATGTTAGCGTCTCGACTGGGGCAAACGCCGCTGATCGTCTTAGAGCAGGTTGAAGAAGTACAGCTGTGTATTGAAGCCAGCCGTCAGTTGGGCATTAAGCCAATTTTGGGCATCCGGGCGAAGCTGAGTACCCAAGGCGTGGGACGCTGGGGAGGATCTACGGGCGATCGCGCTAAATTTGGTTTGACCATTCCCGAAATCATTCACGCAGTCAACGAATTACGAGACGCTGACTTGCTGGATTCGCTGCAATTGTTGCACTTCCACATTGGCTCTCAGATTTCTGCGATCAACGTCATCAAAGATGCCATCCAAGAAGCTAGCCGGATTTACGTCGAGTTAGCCAAGCTGGGGGCTGACATGAAATATCTCGATGTCGGCGGCGGTTTGGGCGTGGATTACGACGGCTCTCAAACCAATTTCTATGCTTCCAAAAATTACAATATGCAGAACTATGCCAACGATATCGTGGCAGAGTTGAAGGAAGCTTGTGCCGAACACCAGTTACCCGTTCCCACACTGATTAGCGAGAGTGGGAGAGCGATCGCGTCCCATCAGTCGGTGCTGATTTTTGATGTTCTCGGCACCAGCGATGTCCCATCCGGGGCACCCGAACCCCCAAAAGAGGGTGAATCTCCGATTATTAATTACCTCTGGGAAACCTACCAATCTATAAACGAAGAGAATTTCCAAGAGCTATACCACGACGCCGCTCAATTCAAAGAAGAAGCCATCAGCCGATTTAATTTGGGGATTTTGCGCCTCACCGAACGAGCCAGAGCCGAGCGTCTTTACTGGGCTTGTTGTGAAAAAATTCTAGCGATTACCAGGAAGCAGGAATACGTTCCCGACGAATTGGAAGACCTAGAAAAAATTATGGCTTCCATCTACTATATCAACCTGTCTGTCTTCCAATCAGCGCCGGATTGTTGGGCAATTGACCAGCTGTTTCCCATCATGCCGATTCATCGGCTGGATGAGGAACCAACACGGCGGGGAATTTTGGCAGACCTCACCTGCGACAGCGATGGCAAAATCGATCGGTTTATCGACCTCAGAGATGTCAAGTCGGTTTTAGAACTGCATACGCTGAAGCCTGACGAACCCTACTACCTGGGGATGTTCTTGAATGGAGCTTACCAGGAAATTATGGGCAATCTGCACAACTTGTTTGGCGATACCAACACGATTCACATTCATTTGACGCCCAAGGCTTACAGGATTGAACATGTCGTCAAAGGTGACACCATGAAGGAAGTCTTGGGTTACGTACAGTACGATTCTGAGGATCTGATTGAGCAGATTCGTCGGCTATGCGAACAAGCGCTTATGGATAAGCGCATTACCATTCAGGAATCCCAGCGATTGCTGCAAAACTACGAGCAGAGTCTCAGTCGGTACACTTATCTGTCGTCCTGATGAGTAATGAGAAATGGGTAGAGAATCCACTTGTGACCCACTACCCATTTCCCAATGATCGCTGACCGATGATTTAAATCGCTTCCATCCCCAGCAGATCGGCGATCGCTTGCCGTTCTGCTGGCGGATTAGAGGGCAGAACTTGACGAGCATCGTTAATCAGCCAATCGAGGGCTGCTGCTTGGACATCAATCGTGGCACCTGTCTTATCCACGCAGTAACGTCCGAACACCAGCTTATCGACTAAGCGCACTCCTGGGCCTAGGCGGGAGTATTCAAAAATCACGCTATTTTCCACCTTGGCACCGCTGCACACCCAGCAATTGGGTCCGATGTAGGTGGGACCGACAATCTTGGCTCCATCTTCAATGCGTGTCATGGCACCAATGTAGACTGGGCCTGTGATGTCAACCTTGTCCCAGTTCACCGCTACATTTAATCCGGTATAAATACCGGGAGCCACTTTCTGTCCGGGAATTGCCACATTTTTGACTTCTCCCAGTAACACGCTGCGAATTGCCTGCCAGTAGTCTGGCACTTTGCCAATATCCACCCACTGGAAGTCCATCGGGATTCCGTAGAAAGGCGCACCCATTTCTACCAGTTTGGGGAATAACTGACCCCCGATATCGTACTCCTCGCCAGAAGGGATGTAATTTAAGATTTCTGGCTCGAAAATATAAATCCCGGTATTGATATTGGTACTGAGCGCTTCCTCCACTGATGGTTTTTCTTGGAAGGCTTTAATTCGTCCCTCTTCATCGGTGACGACGACTCCATAACTGGAAACCTCATTCTGTGGCACTGATTTCATCACAATCGTCGCGATCGAGCCTTTTTCTTTGTGCCACTTCACCGCTGCGGTCAGATCCAAATCGATCAACGCATCTCCGCACAGCACCACAAAGGTGTCATCAAAAAACGGAGAAAAATCTTGGATGCGACGCATCCCGCCAGCAGAACCGACCGCTTCGCCGATCAAGTCGCCATTTTCTTCAATCCGTCCTTCAAAGGAATAGCCAATTTGCACCCCAAAACGCTGACCATCCCGGAAATAGCTTTCAATTTCGTTAGCCAGGTGGCTGACATTGACCATGATCTGGTCAAACCCATGCTGCCTGAGTAGTTCCACCAAGAACTCCATCACTGGTTTTTGCAGAATGGGAATTAAAGGTTTGGGAATGGTGTAGGTAATCGGACGAACGCGGGTACCTTTACCAGCCGCCAGAATCATGGCTTTCATGAATATTTTTTCCTCAACCTAGGCCACTTTGTTTTCGTGCAATTTAGCTGTATCCCATCCCTTCACTGGAGGCAAGGGATGGCTGGTCAAATATTTTAGTCGATTGACCTTGTCGATATTCTAGATGTTTCTCACCCTAGCGTTTAATCAACATACCGGCGGGAACTGAATGCGCCCCTGTTACAGTACAGAATCATCGCTACAGCGTTCGGATTTTTAGGTCTTGGTAGAACTCCTCTTGGGCTAACTCTACCTTAGACTGAGCAGACAGGAGTAACAGCGCCCAAAAAACTCCCACTCGGTCATTGTGTTTCGGCGCAGTCTCCACCTCTTCAGGCAATTGATGCGCGTTTAACGGTGCTGACCGTTGTTTTACCCCTGCCCATAACTCTAACAGCTGGTCTAATTCCAGCCAATCCTGACCGGGGGACATTTGGGGCCAATGACTGCTCAAAAACCGATCTAGGTGAGCTGCGGTTTCGGTCAGATTTTCTTGGTGAGCGAGGGCAGCGATCGCGCGGGCGGTTTGGGAACGAGACTGGGAACGGTAACTTGGGTCTTTAATCGCGTTTGGGCCAGCAGGTTTTTCTTCCAGTACCGTGGCTATTTGCTGTAGCTGTTCGATTAATTCGTGTAGGGTTACACGACGAGTTTGGGGAGGCATTGCTGTCCCTCGGCGTCGCAAATGGCGCTCCAACCGCGTTGGCAATTGTCTGGGATCGGCGGCGGTGTCGTCCAGTTCGTCCTCAGTGGGTTCGAGATTGTCTGGGAGCGATTGCGAAAACAGGGTATCCGCCTTGAGCAATACCAGCATGGACGCATACAGAAACGCCTGCCCGGACTGGGACAGCTCTACTTCAAAGGTGCCAGAGAGCTTCTCCCCAGCTTTCTCCAATTCCAATAAGCATCGATCGATCGCCTCAATCACCTGGACATCCCAAGGGTCGATTTCTCCCCGCTGAGCCAAATCGATTAAAAGGGCGATCGCTTCCTGGGCTGGGCCAATGGTCATCGGCATAAACTCAAGCTCAAATGAAGCTAAATTGATTAGGCAAGGGATTCCTGTTCTTTTGCTGCCGCGAGACTTGCTAGCTTCCCTCCAACTACCTCTGTGTTTTCAGTCTGGAGGGTCGCGTTTAAGGGCAGACTTTGTCTCTCTTCGATTTCTGCCTTGTAGTGTTCAATATTTTCCTCTAATTCTTGGATGCGCTCGTCTTTGGCACGCATCTGACGCAATTGTTTTCCAGATTCTAGACTTCGCAGCAACCGCGCCCAGATACTAAAAATCCACGCTAAGACAGCTCCAAGACCCATTGCCAGAATCAGTTCAATACACAAGGGCGCTTGCACTTCGACACCTTGAACAATTTGAATGGCGGCAGGTTCGGTATTTTCTAAGCTGAATAAAACTAGCGCTAGTAACACCGCGAAGATCAGCAAAAAATTAATCTGTCGCATCAATTAACTCCTAAACAATGCAGATCCCTTGCCAATTTTACAAGGAAGAACGGGATGAATTCGCTATTTAATGATGAGAAGGATTTGAGCCTCACCTATCCTACTCTACGTCTACGCCAAGTGCATACACTCGCCAGGTTTGAGAAAATCTTGAACCCAAAAGGGGTACCTGTTAATGTTGTCTGAATGCAAGAGCGATCGCGCTTATTCTGTATAAAAACTAGAAGCGGATTTCTCCTCATTGAACAAAAATAAAAGTTTTTGAATGACCCAGGCTAAATAATCGTGGGTATCGTGCAGAATCTTTGTTAAGTTTGCCAGCGCATCCTCGCTTAGTTTGTCGTACTGATAGCTTTTCGGGCGGTATCTATTTTAATAATCTTTCAACTGTCATTAGGGTTTCGGGAAACCGTCTCTGTCGTCACAACGGAGGGCTGACGCAAAAGACGGAGAGTATCGATAGTGTCCTTGATTGTACCTGCAAGGGGCACAGACACGAGAACCCCCAGCAGTCCCGCTATCTGACCGCCGATCAATAAAGCGATAAAGATCCAGATCGGATTGAGTCCGGTGAAATCGCCCATTAACTTAGGAGCAAGGACGTTATCTTTGATCTGCTGCATGAAAATCGATGCGATCGC
>NZ_JACJOQ010000189.1:0-14226 GCF_014695635.1 Coleofasciculus sp. FACHB-712
ATTCACCGCTTAGAAGCTGGTGGTGCCATGCTGCCAGATACGCCGGAAAATCTCATGCAAATTATCGGTATTTATAAAGCGTATGCAGTACCGATGGATTTCTACTGGCGCGACCTGCTTTATATTGCCGAGCGTGTCTTTTTAAATCCCTTTCCCTTCTTTAAATACTTCTTGCCCAAAGAGTATTTAGAGTTACATAATCATTACGCTGGAGACGATGCAGATTTGCGGATCTGGCGCGGAGAAGCTACCGCTCATCCCGAACTTCTAGAGTTTATCGAGAAGGGCGAAACTTCTAAAATGCCCAAGTTATTCCATCACTTAGGGCATGACCGAATTAATATGGAATTTGCCGAAGCTTGTATGCAAGCAATGCTTTGGCACGGCAGAGATATGGGCTGGGGTAAATTCGATGCCTATCTGGATACCGATGAATATAAAGCGAATGCAGATAGAGCAATTAAGGCTTACTTCAAAGGCAATCCGGCGATGCTGGGATTGTATAAACTGTTCCCTGATATGTTCTTAGAACAGGTGCGCCAACTGTCTTACTACAGTAATTTAGGCTTGTTCTGGGAAGTGATGGCTCCAGTTTTCTTTGAGATGTCCGACCTCTACGATGAGGGGAAAATTACCAGTGTGCCGGAAGCGATGAATTTTCTGGTAAATGGAATTTTTGCGATCGCGGGTCGTCCAATTTATCATCACGTTTACATTCGGGGTGAAAAGTATGAAATTATCCCCAAATCTTGCGGTTTCACATGGCTGTACGAAGCAGCATTACCGTATGTGGAAGCTGTGTTCTACCGCACGGCTCCCTTCCGGGGTACAAAATCTTACAATGCTCAGGCAAAGCAAGTTCCGGAAAATCAGAAAGATTTCCACTATGGAATTCTCTATGCTGATGTATTTCCGGTGGGAACTGCTGGCATTCCGCCGACATTGTTAATGCAGGATATGCTGCATTTCCTCCCACCCTATCTCGTGGATTACTATCGCCAACACTGCCGCGGTGAAGATGATATGTTAATCCAATTAGGGATTACTTTCCAACGCTCGATGTACTGCGTTACTTCTGCTGTTATCCAAGCATTGCGGACTGCACTTCTGTATCCTTTAGATGACTCCAATCCAAAGCATTTACAAGCAAATCGGGAGTTTTTTGAAGCTCAGATGGATCGCTTTAAGCGTCCTGAAGCTCGTTTGCGGGATATTCAGCAGTCGGATTATCGATAGGAGATCCCCCCAACCCCCGCGCTAACGCGCCGCTTCGCTAGAAAAAAGGGGGGCTTTTAAAAGGAGCGATCGCACTCCGATTCCTTGATTCCTCCAACACACCTCAAATAGGGTTTTTAAAAAGGGAGCGCTCGCTCCCTTTTTTTTATTTAACCCATTAAAATTACCGTGTCGATAACGTGAATCACGCCGTTATCCGCTTCGATATCTGGTGCGAGAACTGTAGCATTTTTCACCTCAAAACCATCAGAACAATCAATTCTGATAGGTGAACCTTCAACTGAGGTGACAGAACTTACTTTCTCTAAATCGGCTTTCATTAACTTGCCAGGAACGACATGATAGGTGAGAATTCTGGCAAGCTGGGGAATATTTTGCACCAAGGTTTGAATCGTTCCGGGTGGAAGTTTGGCAAAGGCATCATCATTCGGTGCAAAGACAGTAAAAGGGCCAGGACTTTTCAGCGTGTCCACCAACCCTGCCGCTTGGACAGCAGTTACTAAAGTTTTGAAAGAACCCGCACCAACGGCAATATCAACAATGTCAGCCATCTGTTCTCACTTAATAGATTGTATGGAAAAGCTCTGATAACAGTGTAGGGTGAGCCTTGCCAATATTATTGGATTGGCTATTTGCGATCGCTTTAAATCTTTAATGTTCGTTAAAAGCAGTTGTAATCTCTTGATCGCAGAGATTTGTTCACGTAGACAGAACCACCTGATTGCGTCCCCGTCGTTTGGCTTCATAGAGAGCTTTATCTGCGGCTTCATTGAGTTGGGTCGCTTCATCTACGTTGGGAAAGACAGCGATGCCACAGCTAAAAGTAACCGAAAACTCAGCGCCGTCAGACTGCTGCCGAACTTGTGCAAAACCTTCGCGGATTCGGTTGAGAACTTGCACGGCTGTTGCACCATCTGTATTCGGGAGGATAGCCGCAAACTCTTCCCCGCCATAACGACCCGTGATATCCGTTTTTCGCAAACGCTGCTGCAACAGACGGGATAAACTTTTCAGTACGCGATCGCCTGTGAGATGACCATAAGTATCGTTGACTGACTTAAAATCATCAATATCAATCATGGCAAAGGCAAGGTTCGTCTTTTCCCGCCGACCTCGTTGCACCTCAATACTGAGTTGCTCTTTAATCGTCGTATGATTGAGCAGCCCAGTCAGACTATCGCGCACCATCACCGAACGTAAAAGACGCGATCGCTGCACTCGCGGCATCACCGACGCAATCAGATGATTTGGCTGAATCGGCTTGGTTAAAAAATCATCCCCGCCTAGCTGAATCGCCGCTAGCTGCTTATTCAGATCCGTCTCCATCGACAGAAACACAATCGGAATGCCCACATAAGCCGGTTGCTGACGGATCACCGCTGCCAGTTCCACTCCATCGCATCCCGGCATATACATATCCATCAAAATTAGATCCGGTCTGAACTCAATTAACGGCGGCATCACCT
Source organism: Coleofasciculus sp. FACHB-712 (assembly GCF_014695635.1). Classification (NCBI taxonomy): domain Bacteria; kingdom Bacillati; phylum Cyanobacteriota; class Cyanophyceae; order Coleofasciculales; family Coleofasciculaceae; genus Coleofasciculus; species Coleofasciculus sp. FACHB-712. The sequence continues at coordinate 2,703 of NZ_JACJOQ010000189.1, forward strand.
GCAACGGATCTGTCACCACCAGCGCCGTCATTCCCGCCTGTTCCAAAGTCCAACCATAGAAGGATGCCAAAGGCGCATCATCGTCAACAATTAAAATGCGATACGGCTCTGGTGCTTGCGGCACTGTCAGCAAATCCAGCGCGTCAATCAATTCTCCAATGTTAATTGGCTTGGGAAAATACGCCTTTCCACCCGCTCTCACCGCCTGTAAACGAGCCATGAGATCGTTTCTGGCAGAAATAAACAAAACTGGCAGCGGTTGCTCTCGGTGCTGCTGGATGGCAGTAATTGTTTTGGGGCCAGCGAGACTGTCTTGGGGGAAAACAACATCTACAATTGCAGCGGCAGGTGGTGTTTGCGCGATCGCCTCCTCCAGTTCAGCAATTTTGTCAAAAGTGCGAACCTGATAACCAAAACAACTGATTTGCAACGCCAAATCCTGCGATAGATGCGGATCGTCTTCCACCAAAAAAATCAGCCGATTCTCTGTCCAAGGCTCTTGAGACTGCAACGGGGGGAGGTTTAGATCCGGTACACAAGTGTCCTCCACTGCGATCGCCTGTTTCAATCCTCCTACCAGCACGCAGATTTGTGCTTGCTCTTCTGCGGTTGGCAACTTTCCACTATCCAAAATCGCTTTGAACACCAGTTCCAAAGTTCGCGCCGCATTCCCTAACGCCAGCAAGCCAAACGTGGCACTAGAACCCGCCAAACGGTGCATCAGGTGGTGTAGCGTTTCCAAAGGTGAGGCAGCGGCTTCTAGCAGGGACTGAGGCGGATTTTGAGAAGACGAAAGGGGCTGAACCTTTGAGGTGCTGAGGGGTTGATGTTCTTGATTCTCTCCTGCTCCAGGCAGGGTTTCCCCGCCCCTACATCCTGACTCCCCAGCTACGGTCCCTCTTTCCTCAAGGCTTCCCAGCAGCTGATTCCAAATTGTTTCAATCTGCTCAATTCGACTCGGCAGTTGTTGCCTATAGGCAAGGCGTAAGGCATTGAGTTGTTCTTGCGGATCTTGAAGCGCATCAATCATGGTACTGAAACCACATACGATTGAGAGTTGCAGAAAGGGTCATGGGATCGAACGGCTTCGCAATCACATCCAATACACCAAGTTGCTTATAATAAGCTACTTCATGGGTTTGCACTTTGGCTGTCAAGAAAATTACCGGAGTGCTTAAAGTTTGCGGGAGTTCCCGCAGTGCCTTTAGGGTGGTCATCCCATCCATCCCAGGCATCATCACATCCAGCAAAATCAAATCTGGGGCAAATATTGGCGCTTTCTGAATCGCTTCGCTCCCAGAACTACAGACTTCTACCGTGAAACCGCCGACTACTTTCAAACCCAAGCAGGCAACGGTCTGAATGTCCGGATCATCTTCCACCAACAAGATACGAGTTAAAGATGGAGTTGTCATATTGCTTTTGATTGATTACTCATTAATTTAAACTGAGTGGGAAGAAAAAGCATATCTATAAAAAAAGAGAAGATTCTACAATTCATTTAGGATGGCGATAGTTTAGGGTTTATTGTTCTTACCTCTACGAATAACGAACTCATTCCCTATCTCCAGAAAGTAGTCAGACTAAATTATTAGTAAGATCTGAAAAGCGCTTTTTACTCCCCGTCTTACCCTTGCCATGTTGAGTTCCTTACCTCAAACTCCACGCCTCTGAACGCGGAGAACCAAGCAGGATGGGAATGGCTCCCCAGTCTACAATATGACATGGTTTAATTCGGTCATCCTACTAAATATTTTGATTTTTAGTTTATAAATTAAAAATTTAATAACAACTATTTAAACTCAATTAAATTTAAGTTTCAATAAACGTTTAATTTATTGAAACTTAAAAAAACAGAATTAAGAAGCGGAATTACCGCGTCCAATTAGGGATTTAATCGTTTCCAGCAACTGCTGATTGGAGGTGCGGGACTTGACGAGTGCCGCAGCTACGTGATGTGCCGCCTCCATGCCAACGGTATTGGCGGAGAAAATGACTGCGGGGATGGAGGAAAAAATCTGATTGTTGAGATCCGCTAGCAATTCTAGACCAGAACCATCCGGTAAACTGAGGTCAAGAATCACTAAGTCAAAAGTTTTAGAAGACAGCTTGTGTCTTGCCTCATGAAGATTTTTAGCTGAATCAATTTCGGCGATATTCTGCAAAATTGTTGAGACCACCTGAGTTAAATCCGGATCGTCCTCAACATACAAAATATGAGGCTTACTGTCTGAGTTCTGCCGAACTGCTTGGCGGACAGATGCCATCAATCGCGCCTGATCGATTGGTTTATCCAGCCAGTCTATCACCGGCAATCCACCGCCACTGAGTTGTTCGCGCCCCTGTTGGGCTTTGGCAGAAACGACCACAATCGGGAGACTCTGAGTATTTTCATCTTCCCGCAGTTCGCGGATCAAAGAGATGCCATCTTGACCGGGTAGCGCCAAATCTACAGTCATCGCTGCATAGCAATTTTCTGACAAAAGCTGCTTGGCTTGGGCTGCATTGTAGGCGATATCTGCACTTAAACCTTCTTGTTTCAGCATCAGCGACAGCAGCGTGGCAATATCGGGATCGTCTTCACAGATAAGGATGGGGAGACTTTCCGGCGAGTGGGAAGTCATAATCTTTGAGATCCGTGCTTCTTGCCATTCTGGTAAATCGAAGTAGAAAGTCGTCCCGACATTCGTTTGAGTTTCAAAACTAATGTGTCCTCCGAGTTTTTCTACGATCGCTTTGCAGATACTTAAACCTAAGCCAGTTCCTCCCTTTTGACGGGTATCTGAGGAATCTGCTTGAGCAAATTTCTGAAAAATCCGAGGGCGAAAGTCTTCGGGAATCCCACAACCGCAGTCGCTAACGGCAACTCGGATGGTATTTGGCGATTGAGTTGGACGGGAAACGGAGAGGGTGACGGTACCATTGGGGGGAGAGAATTTGGCGGCGTTGGAGAGTAGATTCGTTAGTACCTGCATCAGGCGATCGCGATCGACATTCACCTGCACACCGGACAACTCAGACTCCAGTACCAACTGCACCCCAAACTGTTCGCCATAGCCCCGGTTCGCCTCCAGTGCCTGCTCTACGAGTGGCATTAGCTCTAGCGGCTGGAGATGAAAATCCATTTTGCCGGATTCAATCTTTTCAATATCTAAAATGTCGTTAATCAGGAGAATCAGACGCTCGGTATTTTTATAAGCAATATTCACTAGCGCCTTTGCTTCATTGGGAATTTCACCCGTCACACCTCCAGCAATTAAACTCAAGGAGCCTCGTACCGAAGTGAGCGGCGTCCTCAATTCATGGCTGACGATGGAGACAAATTCGTTTTTCAGTCGCTCCATCTCCTTGCGCTCGGTAATATCGCGCACGATTGCCAGCACTTCATCCGCTCCGTTGACAACAACGCGAGCTTCATAATCGCGCACAGAGCCTATCTCTCCGGTTGGGTAAGCGGGATTCAAGGGAGCGAGCAGTTGATATTCAAAAACTTGGATCTCGTTAGCAGACAGCGCTTTGGCTACATAATGCAGCATTTGCTGCGCTACCTCGGTTGGCAAAAGCTCCTGCACAGTTTGACCGATGACTTGAGCGGGAGCGATCGCCCGAACGTCATTTTTAGCGGCTCTGAAGTCTAGAAAGGTGCCATCTTCACGGATGCGAAACATCGAATCTGGGATCGCGTCGAGGAGGGCGCGAGTTTTGGCTTCACTTTGGCGCAACACTTCGCTTTGGCGGAGGGTTTCCTCTACTTGGATGCGTTCGGTGATGTCGGTGGCGACGCCAATTGCGCCCATGACTTCGTTGTTGGCGTTTCGCAGGGGCGAATAGCGAACCTCGAAGGTCAATTTGCCCATTTTTACCAGGGATGTTAAGGCTTTGCCGGATAGCGCTTGCCGAACCTCTTCGAGAATCTGTGGGAAGCGGCGGTACACCTCAAAGATGGATTGACCAACCACCTTACCCGCTTCCAGTCCCAAAGTATCCAGACCGCTCCCTTCGGAAAAGGTAATGACACCCCGATCGTCTAAGGCAAATAGAACGATGGGCGCACTTTTCACCACAGTCCGCAGACGTTCCTCGCTATCGCGCAATGCAGTCTGAGCGGCTTGCGATCGCGCTAGTTCCGCTTCCACTTGCTCGAACAAAGCGGCTTGTTGAATGGCGATCGCGATTTGCACGCTCAGTGCCTCTAGCAGTTCGACTTCCTCATATTGCCACTGCCGCGACGAGCGACAGTGATGGGCAATCAGCAACCCCCACAAGTGGTCTCCTTGCAAAATCGGCACGACTAGATTCGCTCGCACCTGAAATTGCTCTAACAATTCAATATGGCAGGGGTTGAGCTGAGCCGTGTAGATATCTTCAATGACACGGATACGACCTTGTTGATAAGCCGCAGCGTAGGTTTTGCCAAAGCACGGATCTTTGATATTGCTTCCCAGCACCGCCAACCACTGGGCACTCACGGACTCTACAACGACGGTGCCACTTCCATCCGGCTCAAAGCGGTACAAGATGGTTCGGTCTGTCTGAAGAAACTGCCGCACTTCCGCCACGGCAGTGTTGAGAACATCCTCCAGCTTCAAGGATTGGCGGATACGCTCTTGCATCGCTCCTAAGAGCTGCTCCCGTCGCAGAAGCTGCCGTAAAACGGCTTCAGCCTGCTTGCGGGCGGTAATGTCGGTGTGAATCCCAATCAACCCGACTACATTACCATTGTCATCGGTGATGGCATCAGCCCGAAGCAAAATCGATATAGTGCGATCGCTCTGGGTACGCATCTCGACTTCACCACTCCAGCAGGAGTTGCCTTGTTTGATCGTGCTGATGACTTCACGAGCGACATTCGGATCGCAGTAACGGATGGCTGATCCCCCAGCCGCATTTATTTCGTCTGTGGTGTATTCAAACAATTCCACAAACGCCGGATTGTGATACAGAGACTGCCCTTTGGCGTTCGTAATGATGATGGCATCACTCGCATTTTCAACGGCTTTGCTAATCCGAATCAGATGTTCTTGGGCTTCCACTCGGTCGGTGATGTCAGTTTGGACACCCACAAAGTTTGTGAGTTTTCCTTGGGGATTCTTTACTGGCGCAACTCGCAGTTCGTTCCAGAAAAGCGTCCCATCTTTGCGGTAATTCCGCAAGGTGACATTGCACTCTTTTCCGTCCCGGATTGCCGTTCGCAATTGAGCGATCGCCGGTTGCTCTGTATCGATTCCTTGCAAGAAGCGGCAGTTGTGCCCTAAAACTTCGCTCTCGGAGTACCCGGTCATTTCCTGGAAACTGGGATTGATATAAATCAAGGGATTGTCTGGCAAGCTCGCGTCGCTAATCACGATGCCGTTATTGCTAGCAGCGATCGCCTTCTCCAACAGGTGTAGGTGTTCCTGTGATGGATGGCGCTCGGCGATCGCATCTCTCGACACGATCAATCCGCCGATTTCACCTGTGCCCGTGCGCCACGGCTGTACTTCCCACCTTACCCACTCCACAGTTCCATCAGTACGGGGTAAAGATTCTTCAACCTTCTCGATGCTTCCCTCTAAACAACGCTGATGGATTGCCCGCCAACGCTCAATTTCACAACGCTCAATTTCACAACGCTCAATTTCATAGTAAGAGCGCCCGATAATGTCCTCGCCAAGATTGCGCTCCGTCAGCCATCGACGACTGAACAGCAGGTAACGCATCTCGCGGTCGAACATGGCAACGGCTGCTGGCGCTTGCTGGATAAACAGTTGAAGCAACTCTTGGTTATCGGTGTAATTCATGAGTCAGGCTGGGGGTGAGCGGGAAGTTAAAGTGACGCAGCTAAACACTTCTATTCCAAGGGTGCCCAAATGCAATCTTTAGCTATCATCGGCATCACCAAATCGCTGCTTCCGGGCGCTGACAATCCGGCTCAGTGCAGGAACCGATCCCTCCTTAGCCCCTTTTTTAAGCGGGAATTAGATCGGAGGATTGGGGAGAGCGAAATTGAGAGCGCTGGAGCCAAAACTCATGTCACAAGTCCATGAAATTTTGAATTTTTGGTTTGGCAAACCCGATGAGGCGGGTTATGGGAAACCCCGTAAAGTCTGGTTTACCAAAAAACCGCAGTTTGATGAGGAGATCCGAACCCGCTTCTTAGGAGACTACGAACTAGCCGCAGCGGGTCAGTTAAATCCCTGGAAGGAATCGCCCCAAAGCTGTTTAGCACTGATACTGCTATTAGATCAATTTCCACGCAATTTGTTTCGCGGGAGTGCCCAAGCCTTCGCTACCGATAGCCTTGCTCTGTCTGTGGCACAGCACGCAGTTGCCAATGGCTTCGATCGAGAATTGCTGCCAGTCCAGCGATGCTTTATTTATTTACCTTTTGAACATAGTGAAAATCTCGAACATCAGCGTCAGTCAGTGGAGTTATTTCAGCAATTGGGCGACGATCCTGACTGTATTGATTACATTTCCTACGCAGTTCGACACTTCGAGGTAATTGAACGCTTTGGGCGATTTCCCCATCGCAATCAGATTCTCGGTCGAGAGACAACGACCCAGGAGGCAGAGTTTCTTCAGCAGCCTGGGTCGTCATTTTAACGATTAATCTGCAACTGCATTGACTGTCTTGTCGCGCTGTCCCCTACTTACGAGTTGCTCGTTAAAGGACAGGGCGCTTGGCTTGCACCTTCACCTGCAAACCCGCTGTATGCGGTTGATACTCTTTCAAGTCGATCTTGACTGGCTGGACGTTCCAAATTTCTTGGCAATACTCCTTAATCGTGCGGTCTGAGGAAAATTTCCCCGTGCGAGCAACGTTGAGAATTGACATTCGAGTCCAGTGCTTTGCGTCTCGATAAGCTCGGCTGACTTCTTGCTGGCAGTCAATATACGCTTGGTAGTCGGCAAAGAGCATATACTCATCCCTGTCTAGCAACGATTCCACAATTGGTTTGAAAAGGTCGCGATTGTCGGGTGAGAAGTAGCCGGAAGCGATCGCGTCGATCGTTTGTCGCAGTTCGGCGTTGCTATGGTAATAGTCTCGCGGGTTGTATCCCCTTGCCTTCAGTGCATATACTTCTTGAGTTGTCAAGCCAAATAAGAAAAAGTTTTCAGGCCCGACTTCTTGGCGGATCTCGATGTTGGCACCATCCAGCGTTCCGATGGTAAGCGCCCCATTCATGGCGAACTTCATGTTGCCCGTCCCGGAAGCTTCTTTGCCCGCCGTGGAGATTTGCTCGGAAAGATCGGCGGCTGGATAAACTCGCTGACCGAGAGAGACCGAGAAATTTGCCAAGAAAACGACCTTAATGCGATCGCGCACATCCGGGTCATTATTGACGACTTTCGCCACCGAATTAATCAACTGAATGACCAGTTTGGCAATGTAGTAGCCAGGAGCGGACTTGCCTGCAAAAATAAAAGTCCGGGGCAAGATATCAACATTGGGATCTTTTTTGATCCGGTTGTACAGCGTAATAATGTACAGCACATTCAACAGCTGACGCTTGTACTCGTGAATCCGCTTCACCTGAATATCAAACAGAGAATCTGGATTTACTTCAATGTCGTTGTAGAGCAGAATGTACTCTGCCAAGGATTGCTTATTTTTGCGCTTAATCGACGAGAAGCGAGAACAAAACTCAGCATCATCAACAAACGCTTCTAGCTGCTTGAATTGATCGAGTTGTGTTACCCAATCATTGCCAATTTTCTCGGTAATCAGCTCAGACAGATGGGGATTGCTCAGCAACAACCACCGGCGCGGTGTCACCCCGTTCGTTTTGTTATTAAACTTTTCGGGCCACAATTCGTAGAAATCTCGCAAGACATCCGCTTTGAGCAAATCTGTATGCAGTGCTGCTACCCCATTGATGGAATGGCTGCCCACGCAAGCTAAATGCGCCATGCGGACGTACTTCTGGGCACCTTCCTCAATAATTGACAATCTCCCCACCCGCGCCTCATCTCCCGGATACTTGGCACGTACCTCATCGAGAAAGTGACGGTTAATTTCATAGATAATCTCTAAGTGCCGAGGCAACAGATGCTCAAACAAGCTCACAGGCCAGCGTTCTAGAGCCTCAGAGAGCAGTGTATGGTTCGTGTAGGCGAAGACGCGCCGGGTGATGTACCAAGCTCGGTTCCAGCCTAATTCGTACTCATCCACCAGCAACCGCATCAGTTCGGCAACCCCAATCGATGGGTGCGTGTCGTTGAGCTGGATAGCGACTTTGTCGTAGAACCGATCGAAAGTCCGGTGAATGCGCTGATGCGAATTGATAATGTCTCGGAGAGAACAACTGACGAAGAAATACTGCTGTTCTAGGCGCAGTTGCCGACCCTGAGAGGTGTTGTCGTTGGGATAGAGAACTTTTGAGATATTTTCAGAAAATATCTTGTTGGTAACGGCACCGGCATAATCACCGCTGTCGAAAACCTGGAAGTCGAACTCTTCAGAAGCCCCCGCCCGCCAGAGACGCAGCGTATTCACTGTATTGTTGTTGTACCCAGATACGGGTGTATCGTAGGGCGTCCCTAAGATTTTCCGATCGGGAATCCAACGCACTCGATAACGACCTTGTCCATCGCTGTAAGCTTCTGTATATCCGCCGAACTTCACTTCAACGGTTAATTCTGAGCGGCGAACTTCCCAAGGGTTGCCAAACCGGAGCCATTTGTCGGGGTGTTCGACTTGAGCGCCATCCTGAATCCATTGATCAAAGATCCCGAATTCGTAGCGAATGCCGTAGCCAACTGCCGGAATTTCTAAGGTGGCGAGGGAGTCGAGAAAACAAGCCGCCAGACGTCCTAAACCCCCATTGCCGAGTCCGGGTTCTGATTCTAATACTTTGAGGTCGTTGATGTCGAGTCCGGACTCGTGGAGAGCTTGGCGTGCCCGTTCGTACAAACCTAAATTGAGTAGGTTATTGTCCAACTGACGACCCATCAAGAACTCTGCCGATAGGTAGTATACGGTTTTGACATCTTTGTCAATGTAGGTTCTGCCCGTGTTAATCCATCGGTGCAGCAAGCGATCGCGCACAGTATAAGCGAGAGCCATGTAGTAATCATGGGGCGTCGCCCAATACTCATCTTTTGCCAGCAGGTAATACAGGTTATCTGCAAACGCCCGTTTCAGGGTCACGACCGTCATCCCAGTGCGATCGTCTTCCACCTGAACTTCAACGGGTTCAATGGGTTCAATGGGTGTCTCCAAGTGGTCGGCGTGCCCGTCATACGGCGGCTCAAAACGCCCCCCCTGCGAGGGCTGATGACTACTTTCTGTCATGTATCAATCTCCGTTTAACAGCAGTCTGTTGCTAGTCCCAATCCTGTCATAACCGGCTTTAGGCTGGCACGGCGGGAAGTATTGGCGGGAAGTATTGGCAATATGCCTCCGGCACGCTGCACGAACGCATCTTCACAAAACCCGTGCCTAAGCGAATTGTGTAAATCTTTAATTTAAACCCAAAATTATTATATTTTGGCTAATGATTTTTATAGTTTTTTATTAAGCAAACTCAGAGAAATAAACATAACTCTTTATAGCGGCTGATGGTGAATTTTCACAGGGTTCCAGCAGTACCGTGCCCTAAAAAAAAACAGATATAATAACTTTTGTTACAATTCATCTGTAAATAAATGCAGACTAAGCCGTTTTTTTATTAAAAAGTAACAACTTTTTAAGGTTTAATGTCCAATTTAAAAATTTTTGGTTCAGCATCAACACAGAATCTTCACGATTTGTTCCCTAAATTAGATGTAAAAGTAAAATGAAAGATTTACTAAATACTACAGGGAGAGAAAATAGCATGAGCTTGCTGTCTTGCTTTGCGTGGTTGAAAAACGGCTTTCTGGGAGTCCCGCAAAAAACAACTAGGGAACTTATTGCACGACATTAACATTCGATAGGGAAAGAACAAGATTGTTAAGTGTTACCTAGGAAGAAGTAGTGAATATGAATGCTGAGACACTCAAAAGCAAGTATGCAGCAGGACAAAGAGACTTTCGGCAAGCGAATCTATACCGAGAAAAACTCACCTTTGCTTGTCTAGATGGAGCGAAGTTCAGTCAAGCTAATCTAGGCATGATCAACCTCAGGGGTGCAAATCTGCGTGGAGTAGACCTCCAACAAGCACACTTGATGAGGGCGAACTTGAAGGATGCAGATTTAACGGGAGCCAACCTGGAGGGAGCGAATTTAGCGGGAGCAAATCTCAGCGGAGCCAATCTTACGGGAGCCAATTTGAAAAAGGTAAATCTAAACCGAGCCGTATTAGGTGGAGCGAACCTGAGTCAAACTAATTTAAGGTACGCAAATCTCTGCGAAACCATTCTGTTTGGCGCAATTTTAACAGGAGCGATTCTGCTCAAAGCAAATGTAGCTGGGGCAGTTTTGCTGAAGACAAATTTGACCAATGCGGCTGTAATTGAAACCGATTTGAGCGAAGCACGCTTAGAAGAGGTCACGATGCCTGATGGTACAATCCATCAGTAATCGGTACGATACTGCTCAGTGCAAAACATTTTTTACATTCTGAAAAACCGTTTGTGAGCAGCCCTAATTAAATAACCGATATACTTTCACCTTGTCAGTTGGATTTAGCCAAAGCAAAATCTAACGCTAAATCCGGCAGTCTTGGTAGGTGCTGTGACCTCAAACGCCACTTGTTGGCATTACCGTTAGGGCATCAATCGGATTAGGCTGAGTTTCGTGCTTTCACCTAACCGATAGGCGATCGCATCTGACCTTGACACCATCTTGACACCATAGAGAAAGACACGATTAGTTCCTTGATTCGTAAGATATATTCTTGAAGGATGCCACTTTCTTGTAAGTAGGCTTAGCCTCCATCCTATTTACTCACCACCAGAAATTTTTATGGAAACCGTAGCGTCGATTTTGCATCAATCGGACGGAGAAATTAGTTTTCTTGTTGATGATGTCCAGGTATGTCGAGATATCATTCCTGTTAGCGAGGCTTGGAGTAAATTTGAGGAGCGATTAGGTTCTCCATTATTGGCATTCAGCCACAGTAACTCATTTGAAGTCATTCAGGAATCAGGGAATCATCCTCTAGTCACTGCTGTTCATATTGCCCACAGCGAACATCGACCGCTGTTGCTGACTCCAGATGTAATTTGGCTGACAATTGCCCAAGGGTTTGCACAACATATCAACAATCATGCCGAAGAGTTGCGATCGCGTTTTGTGGGTTATTCAGGCAAGCTGGAGTTAAAGGTTGAGACTCAAAAACTCGATCAACCGAATGACTGGGCTGAAGTGATTGAACAATGGTCAGAACGCATTCGTCACAATGTTAAGCCCGATATTCACTCACTCATGGTGTGCAACTTCAGCACCACTACATCCATCATCCAAACTGCAAGTCAGGTGGTGATGATGGATGCGTTGCAGCAGTATTTTGATTATATGCTCTATGCCATTTGCGGCATTCCTGGGATTACAGTGCGCGGAACAGAAGCCGACTGGCGCAGTATCCGACACCGGGTTGAAGCGATCGCTGCTTACGAT
>NZ_JACJOQ010000019.1:0-2491 GCF_014695635.1 Coleofasciculus sp. FACHB-712
GCTTGTTTTAAATAAGCACTCGCCGCCGCCCGATCGAAGGGCAACGGTTGACCATTTTCCATCAATAAGAAGTCCCCTAGCTGAATGCGGAGATGTTCTTGATCGAACAGCACTCCGGAACGACCCGCCGCTGCTGCAATTCTTCCCCAGTTTGGATCGTGCCCAAACACGGCTGACTTAACTAAGGATGAACCGACAACCGTTTTGGCAACCTGACGGGCAGCTTTTTCATCAGATGCGCCGGTAACTTGCACTTCAATTAAGCAGGTAGCCCCTTCGCCATCACGGGCGATCGCTTTCGCTAAATATTGGCAAACTTCAGTCAGCATCGCCTCTAATTTCTCGGCGTCTGGTCCCATCTCGGTAATCGCTGGGGTGCGAGATTCCCCATTTGCTAAGGCGATCAGCGTATCGTTGGTACTGGTATCGCCATCTACGGTAATTTGGTTAAAACTTTGGTCAGCGGCTCGACTCACCATTTTTTGCCAGAGAGAAGGAGCAACCGCCGCATCGCAAGTGACAAAAGCTAGCATCGTCGCCATGTTGGGATGAATCATCCCAGATCCCTTTGCCATACCGCCGATTCGCACCGGGCGATCGCCAAAAGTGGTCTCTAACGCAATTGATTTCGTCACTAAATCGGTAGTGACGATCGCTTGTGCTGCTGCATCGCCCCCGGTTTCAGAAGCGGCTGCGACCAATTTAGGAATTCCATCCCGCAGGGCATCCATCTTAATTCGTTGCCCAATGACGCCCGTAGATGCCAACAAGATAGAGTCAGAGGAGATATTCAGTATTTGAGCCAACATCTGAGCGCTTTCAATCGCGTCGATCCAACCTTGGGAACCCGTAGCGGCGTTGGCTTGCCCAGCGTTGCAGAGAATTGCGTGGGCGCTGTGTTTGGTAGAGAGGTGCTGACGGCAATAATCGACACAGGCAGCGCGTACTTGACTGGTGGTGAAAACGCCTGCTGCGATCGCTTCTACCTCTGAATAAATTAGCGCTAAATCCGGTAAGCCTGAAGGCTTTAGTCCAGCGGCGATTCCAGCCGCCCGATACCCTCTAGGAGCCGTTACTCCACCACTAATGATTTGCCAGTTTGTCATCACTCCCCCTGAAAGATAAATGATGCAAATTTTAGCAATTCTCAGGGCTGCGGTGAGTGTTACTGAGTCATAAATTAAATTGGATGCGATCGCGTACAGCCCTTTGGGCATGAAAACAGCAAAGCGAGGCGTTAGCCTAGCGCCCAAAAAGTCAGTTCGCGTTGTGGATGCTCTCTACAGTTCACTCCCGTTCTACGCGAGCGATTGGGAAGAAGCGATCGCGTCCCCAGCAGCGCTGTCTGGTTTCGGAAGTTTGGGACTGGCGCAGGTTTTCGCGGATCGGATTGCTAAAAATGGTGGGGAGTCTTCTAGGCTTGTAAGAACTAATCGTCCATCAGGCGAGGAGCATCTTATCTCAAGCAACCGGAAGTTCAGAAGCGATCGCTTGACCTTAATATCCTCTAATCTGTAAGCCTTAATACTTCAATTCTGCACGCGATAATGAAGCAATAAGATCCCATTTCCATAGATTTTGCTGTTAGTGAGTTCTAAAGCGGTTTGCCTGATGACTCCGGAAAAAAGTGGAATGCCCGAACCGAATAGTACCGGACTCAACTTCAGGATGATCTCGTCAATCAAGTTTTCGGCAAAAAGCATTGTAGCTAAATCCGCGCCGCCACAGAGGTAGATGTCTTTGCCGGTTTCAGCTTTCAATTTTCTGACCAATTCAGCAATATTGTCTGAAACGAGTTCAACATTCTCATCGGGGCTTTCCTTCATCGTCCGCGAGAAAACGTACTGCTTCATCGTTGGGTAAGGATTGGTCACGCCGAGCTTCAGTCCAAACTCGTATGTCCTGCGTCCCATTACAACAACATCAAACTGCTTGAGCGATTCGAGATAATCGGTTATGTGTTCGCCTTCCGGGGGAAAACCATCAATTGTGTGGTCTTCATGGGCAATAAACCCATCAATGGTGCAAGCTACGTAATATTTTAGTTTTCGCATACAGCAATTCTGGTTTGGATGCAGTCCAGTTTTACCCCACCCCGGTTCTTCCCTGCAAGCAAACAGAGATTTGGGGGCGAGGTTTCGATCTGCAAGACTCTCCAAAACTCTTGAAACCCTTGAAAAGCCTTCGTTAGGCTTGTGTGGAAGCGAAACCCAACGAAAAACTGGCTGCTCGCTTCACATCGTAATCTACCAAAATCACCAGTCTGCCTGCGGTGTTAGGCGGAAATAGAAGATGATTTTAGCTTTCCCGACAGGCTGGAGGGATCAATGGATTCAGCATCAGCGATCGCCTCAAGTTGAGGAAATTTGATAAACCTGATTAAATCGGTTAAATAAGCAAAACTTAATTAGGCTGTTTATTCGGTCGAGCGATGACATCCAAGGAAATTTCTATGATTACCATTGGATTTTTCATTAACAAGTCTGCCTGA
>NZ_JACJOQ010000190.1:0-14019 GCF_014695635.1 Coleofasciculus sp. FACHB-712
ATCTTGAGCCGCACTTTTTAATGAATCTAAGAAATCGGCTTCTGTCCAATCAAAAATAGATGGAGAAGCGATGAGAATCGCTGAAAAATGATGGGATCTAAGCACCGCTTGTCCTTTTAGCCAGCACCTTGAACAAAGTCAAATAAAGCGTGAGCCATCTGCAATTTACTACAGGGTTCAATCTCTACTTTGCGCCCTTGATTGTCAAGAAATACGGCTTGGTTGTTGTCGCTGCCAAAACCAGCATCGGCTTTATCGATGGGATTGGCAACAATGGCATCCAAATTTTTCTTCTGCAACTTCTCCAAGGCTGGCGTAACAATATCCCCAGTCTGGGCGGCAAATCCAATTAATGTTTGATGCGGCTGTTTGAGACTCGCCAATTCTGCCACGATATCGGGTACAGATTCTAGAGGTAAGGAAGCGGGAAGCGATCGCTTCGGCAATTTCTGGGTACTATACTCGGCGGGTTTCACATCTGCCACCGCCGCCGACATTACAATCAAATCCGCATCGGGAAAACACTCTAACATCGCCTGCTGCATCTGCTGGGCGCTCATCACACTAATCAATTGCACTTTTTGTAGAGAGGCGATTAATGGCGTCTCCATTGGCCCATGCACCAGCGTCACAGATGCGCCGCGATGCAGTGCAGCTTGTGCCAATGCGAATCCCATTTTGCCAGTCGAAGGATTGCCGATGAAGCGCACCGGATCGAGATGCTCTCGCGTTCCTCCAGCACTAATTAAAACTCGTTTTCCGGCTAAATCTCGCTTCCCGCCAGTGTGCAATAGAGATGTAATTTGCGGCAAAATTTCAGCAGGTTCTGCCATACGTCCAGCACCGACGCGATCGCAAGCTAACAGTCCAGCACCGGGACCAACACCGTGATAGCGTTTATCTGCGAATACCTGTTGCCAATTGCGTTGCACTGCCACCTGTTCCCACATATCCGTATTCATTGCCGGTGCTAACAGCACTGGACAAGTTGAAGCGAGGACGGTATTCGTGAGCAGATTGTCAGCGAAACCATAAGCTAACTTGCCTAAGGTATTCGCGGTTAGAGGAGCAATAACAAAAACCTCTGCCCATTCTCCCAACTCAATATGCAAAGGGCGTCCGCGTGTCGGTTGCCAGAAATATTCATCTGTATAAGCAGGATGACGGGACAGCGTTGCCACTGTTAGAGGCGTAATAAATGCTTGAGCAGAATCCGTGAGAATCGCCCGAACTTCCACCCCAGTTTTCGCAAGCGCCGAAATTACCTCACAAACTTTATAGGCGGCGATACCGCCGCCTATCCCTATGAGAACTCGTCTGCCACTTTGCATTTAAGCTTCATCGAAGGGTTGAAAATCCAGTAGGTAGAGGTAGGGTTCAACTAAATCTGGACGTTGAAAAGCGATCGCTCTGAGCAAATGCCAATCATCCAATCCTTCAAAAGGATTGGTGTAATTATCTTGCTCTAGCCGTACAGCCAGATGTTCCACTTCAGTTGCCGTTACAGCAGAAATATCCCGGTTGGAAATGCTAACAGTTGTCATTGACCGCGCCTCCCTCAATCTGCATCTGTGCCATGTATTATACAGATGCAACAAACCATTTTATCTTAACGCCATTACTGGCGATCGCTTAATATAAAAAACGTCAAGTTAGCGGGTCTACTAGCTTTAAACCGGAGATTTCACCGAGTGGGAATGGGGAATGGAAGGGAAGACTCGACACCCACTACCCATTTCACTTTGACGACTGCTATTAGCGGCTAGCGCCGATCAGATATTTGCCTTGACAAACTTCCGCATCACTTCTAAAGCTGCCGGTTGAACCTCATGCCCCATATCAAATTCCTGGTATTGTACCGATATTCCTAGTGCTGTTAAAGCGTCCCGTGCCTTCTGGGCAGCACTCAGCGGCACCACAGAATCTTGTCTCCCATGCAAAATTAATACAGGTGGATAAGTCGCATCAGGTTTTGGAGAGAGAGGATGCAAATAGCCGCTCAACACGACTAAACCCGCTAAAGGTAAATTCAATCCTACATCCAGCGTCATTGCTCCGCCTTGAGAAAATCCACACAAAATTGTGCGTGAAAGAGGGACTCCGGTAGAACTTTCTAAAGATTTAAGCCACTCAGTTAGCATTTGCTGACTTTTGACTAAATCCGCAGACTGCGAACCTCCTGGCTTTCCAAATTCGTACCACATTCGCCCCCCCGCTACATAGGGATTTGTAAAAGGGGCATCGGGCACCAAAAACTGATACTCCGGTAAATTCAAAAATGGGGCTAAGGATGCCAACTGTTGGGCATTCCCTCCAAAGCCATGCAATACGACAATCAACCCAGCGGGCTGTTGATTCGTTGCCGATGGAACCGAAATTACTGAGAGAGACAGAAGCTTACTCCTAACAAATGCGACTCACCAATCAGAGATGCTGGCAAAGCTCTCATCTTTTAGGATAATGTGGCGATCGCAATCCAGGCTAATCGATCCCTGCTGCTGTAGCTTGCTGAGCAATCGCGTGATTGTCACGCGGGTGGTACCGATGGCACTGGCGATATGTTGATGGGTGAGGCGTGCCCCCAGACGAGTTCCACCCGCCACAGGTTGACCGATTTCTTTTTTTAACAGCAACAACAGTCGCTGCAAGCGATCTTCGACCCGTCGCTGTCCGACAATGGCTAAAAGTGCCTCTGCTTGCCGCATCCGTCGTCCCATTTGCGGCAAAATCATCTGAGATAGACGTGGGGAAGCTTCAATTTCTGTGACTGAAAACCATCTTAAGTAGACATCACAGAGCGCCGTTGCCTGATAGGCTTGCAGCAAGGTCATCCAAAGACCAAAGAATGTTGCAGTTCCTGCCCAACCCAGCAACACTTCTTCACCATTCGGGCAAAGGGTACTCAGCTGCACCAAACCTCGATCGATCTGCCAAATGCCCTGTGGCACGAGGGGAATTAGGTCTCCCTTGGCATAAAAATGCAAACGACGCCCTTCATTGGGATCGTATTGCTCGATTGCTAGAACTGCTTTGGAAGTTGGAGGCATGGCTGTAATTATTTCCAGCTATGAAAATTTGGCGATGGATAGCCACTGCCACTGTAACCCCCAAAGGTAAAGGATAAGTAATCTTTTGATTACTAAAGGCTTAAAAAACAGTGTGCGAATCCTTTTAGATGGTGCCATCGCACCTTTGAAGGGTAAAGGCGATCGCATCTAAATTGTTCCAGATTCACCCTAAAAATAAAGAGACTGGCGATTGATAGCCAGTCTCTGTTTAATATTCCAAAGGAAAAAATCGGTAATCCAAACGCTAAGAATCCATCAGCAATTGGTCAAAAACTCATCACCAATCACTGATTACCCTTAGATTTTGGTGCCGCAATCCGGACAGAAGTTGTTGCTAGCAATGTTTTTCGCACCGCAACCGCTGCAATAGACTAGCTCTGTAGCTTTTTCCAACTTGCGACGTTCGGGCAAGCCAATCATTTGAGCGTTACTCTTGCCAGGAGCCACCATTGGGTAACAGTTTTCGTCCCGTTTAACTTGGGCTTCCAGCAAAACGGGGCCATTGTGAGCCAACATTTCGGCGATCGCATCTTTCAGTTCCGAGCGATCGCGGATCGACATTCCCTTAATCCCAAATGCCTTAGCGAGCATCACAAAATCCGGCATCCCCACTTCCATATTTGAGGACGAGTAACGCTCTCCGTAGAACGCCTCCTGCCACTGACGCACCATTCCCTGCCAGCCATTATTGATAATAACGGTCTTGACATTTATGCCATATTGTGCAAGCGTCCCCAGTTCCTGTAAATTCATCTGGAAACTGGCATCGCCGCTAATACAAATCACCTGTTCGTTTGGCAGCGCTACCTTAGCACCCATCGCCGCTGGCATCCCGTACCCCATCGTGCCTAAACCGGCACTGGAAATCCACCGACGCGGCCCATTTTTGAGAAATTGCGCCGCCCACATTTGGTGCTGACCTACGTCTGTCGTGTAGTAGGCTTGGGGAGCTTGATTCGCTAGTTCTGAAATCACCTCTTGCGGTGCCAGACTATCGGGATATTGGGGCACCACGAGGGGATAGTCTTCCCGCCAGCGATTAATGCGTTCCAGCCATGCTTTCGTTTGATTTGGCTCAAAAGCCGCGTTGGTTTCCTGACATCGGCGCAGCAAGTCAATCAACACGTTCCGCACATCGCCGACAATGGGAACTTCCGGAGCGCGATTTTTTCCTACTTCTGCGGGGTCGATGTCAATATGAATGACCTTGGCGTGAGAAGCAAATTCATCCAACTTACCCGCCACGCGGTCATCAAATCTAGCTCCCACCGCAATCAGCAAGTCGCACTCGCTGACTGAAAAGTTAGCGTAGGCGGTGCCGTGCATCCCCAACATTCCCAGTGAGAGGGGATGGTTCTCGTCAAATGCACCAATGCCCATCAACGTCGTTGTTACGGGGATTTGGAAGAGTTCCGCCAGTTCCTGAATTTCTGCATGGGCACCAGATGTAATCGCGCCTCCCCCCACATACAGCAACGGCTGCCGTGCTTGCCGAAGTAAGGTACACGCTGCATTGATCTGACGAGGATTGCCCTTCACTGTAGGACGATATCCCGGCAATCTCACCGTATCCGGCTCCACCGGCACATAGTCAAATTCCGCTAATGCCACATCTTTGGGCACATCAATCAACACGGGTCCCGGACGTCCCGTACTGGCGATGTGGAACGCTTCTGCCACAATCCGCGCCATGTCTTCGGGATCGCGCACAACATAGGAGTGTTTCACAATCGGCAGCGTAATTCCGAAAATATCGGTTTCCTGAAACGCATCGCTGCCAATCGCGTTAAGAGCCACCTGCCCCGTGACTACCACCATTGGAATCGAGTCCATGTGGGCTGTTGCAATGCCTGTCACTAGGTTCGTTGCCCCAGGGCCAGACGTGGCAAAACAGACACCTACCTTGCCAGTGGCACGAGCATAACCATCCGCCGCGTGAGCCGCGCCTTGCTCGTGTCTTGCCAGAATGTGATGAATCCCGCCATCCGTTTGTGCCCGATACAGTTCATCGTATATCGGCAGAATTGCACCACCCGGATAGCCAAAAATATGCTCAACACCGTGACGCTTCAGACTGTCAATCAGGGCAAAGGCACCTGTTCTGCGGCTGCTCATTTGACGTATTGATTCTTTTTCCGAGACGCTTTGCGATCGCACCATGAAACCTCTCACTATAGCTACGTTCTTTTTTAAGATTTCTATCTAATTCAGCATTAGAAATAGGGGTTTAATTCTTAAGTCTAATCCTGATATCAATTCCTGTCGAGGGATTAACCCCCCAAAAACTCGCGAGTGTTTATTTTCTGTGACTTTAAGGTTTATTGTTTCGGTTCACGCCACCAAGAAGGAGGTGCGCCAAGGATACTGGCTAAGGGCGGCTGACTTAATGAACGCGCCTTCAATCGGGTTGTAACGCTGAGCGCGTCCCCTTACCCAGCAAAAGGCAAAGGCGTTTCTAGGAAGGACTGGCTACAAGATGTTACTCCTCAGTCCTCCTTTCAAGCTAGATGACATCTTCCAAAACATTACGGGTACTGAGCCACGCCCAGACACCAACGATATTCACGATAATGCTCATGCTTAAAAGAACGCCTCGCAAGCCAAATTGATCCGTAAGCGGGCCAGCGATCGCTAGCGGCGCACTCAGTGCAATATTGACAGCATTATTCTGAAACCCAAAGACTTTGCCGCGCATATTTTCTGGGGTTGAGGCTTGAATCAGAGTTTGCATGGGTACGCCAATGAGCGAGGCACCCAGCCCCAACAGCGCACTTAATCCTAAGCCCATCCAGAGATTTGTCGTCAACGTAAACACACCCAACACAAAGCCCATACTCAAAAAACCCAATAGAGGCAAAGGCTTGTGGTGGAAGCGATCGCCCCAATGCCCCAACACCCCCGCACCAAAGACCATACCCACCCCAGCAGCGGATAATAAAAAGCTAAATTGACCCGGCTCATTGAGACCAATTTCCTTTGCCAGCTCAATTGCCAGTACAGTTAAAGCCGCAAACACCGAATATAGAATCGTCAGTTGTACCATCGCAGTCCGAACCAGGCGTTTTTTCCATAAATAACGGAAGCCTTCCTTAAGATCCTGCAAAGGATGAACTGCGATCGACTCAATCGGAATCGGAGCTTCTACGACTTTCACTAACTGGCTGAGACCAGCAGCCAACAGATACAGAAGCGCCACCAAAAATTCTTGACCATAGATTCCCCCCCAAGTTCCGGCTAGACTTAACAGCGGCTCGCCCACGGAGAAACCGACAATCAGAGACCCCATCATGGTGGTTGTAAACAGCGCGTTTGCCGTCATTAAATTTTCGCGTTTAACCAAGAGGGGAATCGCCGCCTGCTCTGCTGGGGCAAAAAATTGCGTAACTGTCGAGAGCAAAAACGTAATTACTAAGAGAACTAAAAACTGCTTTGGCAATATCGGAAGCAATAGTATCAATAAAGCGCGAATCCAATCAGAAGCCACCATAATTCGCTTCTTCGGACAGCGATCTACAAAGATACCAGCAGCTGAGCCAAAGAAGATTGCAGGTAGTGTGAAAGCTACCATGATGGCGGAACGCATAGAATTTGCCCCCATCAGCGACGTCTGATAGTTTTCCAGCAACGCAATCAACAAAATGAAGAAGACCTTGTCTGCTACCTGAGACACGATCTGCCCTACCCAAAGAATGAGAAAAGGCCGATTCTTCATCAGAGCGCGAAAGCCACTACCAGAAGCCGGAGGTTCAGCTGGAAACATAAGAAGAGTTCAGGAGCCTCTTGAGTACATCTTTAAGTGTGCGCTGGCGAGAGTCACTTGTGCCAGTCGAGTAGCCACTTTTTGTCAAAGTTCTTAAAAGCCACATCTGCCATAATCGCTATCCCACTCTATATGCTAAGAAGCATCCAGTCTCGTAAAGATTCCAAAACCCATGACTTTTCCCGCATCCGTAGGGGTTAGAACCCCTGTATAGCTGTTGTTTTTACCTTGTGTATAAACCGCAATGCTTCGCAGAAAATTGTCACTCTTTAAATTACGAAATCATTCCCTTGACAAATTTCATATTGTTTTCCTTGATGGCGAATGCCTGAAGCCCGATCCTGTGCTAAGTTAATCACTGAGAATTTAATTCGGCTAAGTGAGTTGGTTGTCTACGTTGACAGGCGTCTCTCCGAATCTAAGTCTCTACACCATCTGCAGAAAGCGAGATACTTCCATGTCAATCTATGTAGGCAACCTATCCTACGACGTCACCCAAGAAGACCTCAGCCAAGTTTTTGCCGAATACGGAACTGTTAAGCGGGTTCAGCTACCCACTGACCGCGAGACAGGCCGCCCACGGGGTTTCGGTTTTGTAGAAATGGAAACTGAAGCTGAAGAAACGGCTGCCATTGAAGCTCTAGATGGAGCGGAGTGGATGGGTCGAGATTTGAAAGTTAACAAAGCCAAACCTCGTGAAGATAGAGGACCCTCTGGCGGCGGCGGTGGTAATCGCAGACCCAGTAGCGGTGGCTTCTCTCGGCGCTACTAAGTTTTAAGACAAAAACATTAACAAGTCTAGTCTCCAGCAGATTGACACTTCCACTGCTCCACGCTGTTTTTACTTTCTATATATAGAATGGGCGTTCTAGCAGTGGATTTTTATTTAAAAATGCTGACATTTCTAAAATCCTGAATTGTTAACCTTCCTTTACATTTTTGTTGGCATCAGGTATTAAGTAGTGCTGATTCAATAAAATTTTGACGGGTTTTAGAAACTTTTTAGTCGCAAATTCCCTACTCCTTTAATTAAGATTGACAGAGCCGTAAGGGGGAAAAGCTAATTAAATACATTGCTCCCAACCCCAAGACCTAGTCAGTAAGTAGGATTAATTATTTGTGGGATGGGCTAAGTAATCGCGTCACCCCTGTAAGTGTTGGGCTTGCTAGGTCAATCCCACCTCCAAAAATCTTCAATTGAATTGCTTCGCTTACTTACCCAGCAGTTAATTCAGTCAGTCAGGACGGGGGGGTAATTCAGAGGGCGAGAGCGAACCTGGTTCGCTGGGGGTTGGTACGGTAGCAGGATTGGCAGGAGTACCAGCGGCAGGAGTAGCAGTGGCAGTACCGGCAGCAGGAGTACCGGCAGCAGGGGCACCCGTGCCAGAAGCCTCTGGGGTACCTGGGGCAGAGGTTGCGGCGGGGGCACCCGCTGCTCCGGGAGGGGGCGCTGGGGGCAGCGGCGGTGGGACGATTGGAGCCGGGGCTAAGGTAGGTGGAGCGGGGACTAAGGTAGGTAGAGCCGGGGCTAAGGCAGCAGGTGGCGGTGGGGGTGGCGGTTCAAAAGTTTCAATGGTAACCGCTCTGCTAATTTGTTCGCCAGCTCCATTGGTGACTTGCAGCGTAATCGTTTCACTACCCGGTTTCTGACTGAGAGTGTAGGGGATACTGCCCTGAGCGGGAACCGTACCGGGTGCCGGAAGCAGCTCAACTTTAATATTGCTGCCGCCTTCTACTTTCCAAGATATTTTAATAATTTCACCAGGTTTTACCTGATTGACTGGAACAATATATTTGGGTAAAGCTTCTTGATTGTTGATTTTAAAATTAACAATTCTCGAAGGTTGGGCTGTAATTTTAATCGCATCCGTCTTCTTGGAATCTGATGGTTCCTGTTGTCCTGTATTGGGAACGACTATCATTTCAAAGATGTAGTCTCCTGGTTTGCGGGCATCTGTAGGCACATTTTTACAGATTAGCGCTGCTTCGGCAGTACAGTATTTTGCCAAACCCTTTGCAACACCTTTGCTGAAGTCAAACCGCTTCAATACACTATTTACCGTACCGTCAGGCGAGCGCCCGATCAACTGCAACTCTTTGATCTGCTCTGGATTCACGACTCTCCAATTGAGGTGAATTTTATTGGCATTGGTGGGCTTACCAGGGACTTCTGCATAAATCGGTCTTGTAGAGGAAAACTCGATAATTTTTGGGGGAGGCTCCGGTTCAATTTTGATCGGACTGGTCTTCAGCGTATCCGATGCGACATCTTTTCCTTTTTTGGAGAAGACTTTCAGTTCAAAAACATAGTCACCGGCTTTGCGGGCATCTGTCCGCACATTTTTGCAGATTAAAACCTGACGAATCGCGCAAAATGACTTGAGTTGCTCTGGAACACCCTGGCGGAAATCGTAAGAAATGGGTTCAACGGTAGCTGTACCGTCAGGCGATTGCCCGGTGAGCAAGAGCGACTGAATCTGATTTGGGTGGCGAATTTGCCAACTCAGACGAATTAAGTCATCTTCAGATGCTTGATAGAGAGCATCTGAAGAGCTAAATTGAAGAATTTTTGGCGACGGCTTTGGCTTAAAGAAGATCAACCAAATCAGGAAAGCGATCGCTACCAGAATTCCTAAAGAAAGCAGTAGTACCAACAGGAACTGCCACCAAGGACGGGGTTCCCAATACAACGTCCCTTGTGGGGCATCATTAATTAAAGGCAACTGCTGCGTATCTTCAACTTCAACGCCGAAGCCGATCAACCTCCCTCCCCCATACAGAGGGCGACGCCACCACTTGAGCGGTTTTACCTGAACTTCGGCGATGGCTAAGGAAAAAGGCGCTATCCGTATCAAGGAAGGCGAGACCGTGTAAGAACACACATCCTCCTCATCCAAACTTTTGGCTCGCAGGATAACCTCGCGCGAGGTGTTGCCCCCATTGTTTAATCTGAGTTCGTACAATCCGGATAGGCGTCTCACCTTACCGACCAGGGTGCGGAATTCTACGGTCAGAAGGTAAGTCGGGAGAATTTCTAGGTAAATGACATCCAGCAATACCAAGTCTGGATTGTTAACAGAATATAAGCGAACGGTAGGATAGTAAGTTCCTGCCAGCGCGTCCATTGGCGGGTTTAACACCAGCAGAATTTGCCCAGTATCTCCGGGGTTGAGGTCTAATCCTGTCGTCGTTGTCACCAGTCCCGGCGACTCTAGCCCTTCCGGATAACGCACGCTAAACCATTTCTCGTCCAAATCCGGGCACATCAGCCGAAACCGATCGACTCTGGCAGAGCGGTTGTGTACGTTCACCACAACTTGCAACAGCGAACCGGGTTGGAGACGAGCCGGAACCGCAGAACTGGTGATTGGCTGAAGACTAAAGGTAGGATCGCTAACCCGAATGGCAGTCTCAATCGGCGGTAAAACCTGAAGTCGCGCTTGATGGCGGATCGGGGTATCTTCCGGGTAGTGCTGCGGCGCATCGACGACCAACAGGTAGGGGTAGGTGCCCGGTTTCGTCTCGACTGGCACCTGAAACTGAAAGATGACCTCGCTGGTAGAGTTGGAACCTAACGCCAGTCGCTGATGGGGAGAAGTACACCACTGACGGAGCGGTTGGGATACTTCATCGATAAAAATATCAATTAAGGCGCTTTGATTGCCCTTGTTGCTGACCGTGATGCAGAGATCGAAGGTCGCTCCGGCGACGAGGGCGTAGTCTCCGGAAGGATTGAGGATCACCGCGAGGGGATTACCGGGAGCCAGCGCTTGGTGGATGGTTTTAGGCAACTGCTGAGCGCCTCGTTTGGCAGCAAGACGCATCCGATAGCGTAATTCGCCTGCTACTTCCGTCTCCTGTACAAAGCCTTGAGCAACCAGATCGTCCAACAGCGCGATCGCTACGTCTTCCCCTGAGCCTGTACGATCTGCCACCTCAGCCAGACTAACTTCGGATTTTTTACGCATCATCCATTGCACGATCTGTCGCTGGGACTCAGGCAGCGTCAGGACATCGACCATTGTGAGACCACCGGCTTTTTCATCCTGTCTCTCTAAGGAACCAGCATCGAACGGTTGTCTCGTTGTCATTGTTTCCCTCCCCAGAAATAAGGACTGAGGAGACGCGATAAATCGGCGTCTCTACACGGCTGAAAACTCAGTGAGGCTTCTCGCTCAGTTCTCCGTTTTTTCACCTCAGTTTTGTTGGTCGCACTGTAGTTGGGGTAGCCGATCCGCACGTTTTAACCTCACTTCAGTATCGTCACTACCACTCAGCACGAAGATAGAGTTTCCGACCGTCTTAATATCTACACTATTAATATGCCAAGACTGACCAAACGAGCCATCGATTTTTCTGCCTTTTAACTGAGAATCCCGCTTACCTTCAGCAGTCAGAGGCCAAAGCATCACTCGTCCGTCATCCCCTCCACTCACCAAGTAGCAACCATTTGCGCTCAAGGCTACCGAGCGAACTGACTTGCCGCCATGACCATCCGACCATTCATCCAAAACTTCACAAGGTCCCTGCTCGGCAAGACATTTTTGCATATTCCATAAGGTAATGTACCCCTGGTTATCAGCAGTGACTAAAAGATTCGGCTTGTATTCAGCACTATCCAAGCTGACGATGTAATCTTCCTGACCTCCTTGGCGAGGATAGGATACGCGCCCCCACTTGTCTTTTGCCAAATTCCAGACGACAAATTGGTTGAAGCGTCCTGCGATCGCTAGGTTTTTATCCGCTTTTCCCACCAATGCCAGAGCATTCACGACAAAATCAAATTTCTTCCCTCGCAGCGGTTGATTGGTAGCGTTAGGATTGTCGAGGTCGCGTTCCACATCCCACACTGCAACTAAACCACTCCCGTGACCGCTTAATAGATAACGCGAGTCTTTGGTGAATTCTAGAGCTAAAACCCGATCGTCCTTTTGGAACGAGAAAGAATTTATCGGTTGCTTTCTTTCTCCCGATACATTCCATAGCTGGATCTCTCCATTCTCCAAGCCTGCGGCAACCACATCATTGTCTACTGGTTTATAGCGGATGACCCGCACAGCTTTACCCGCCTTTCCCACAACTCCCATTTGTTGATTAAGCAAGGGATTCAGAAAGCCTGAAGTGCGCCATCTAATTGCGGTTTGGTCATTCGAGCCAGTAATGAGTTGCTCTCCGAGTCCATTAAATTGCACCGACGTGACAGAAGCTTTGTGTCCCCAAAATGGGTTGTAAGGGTTTAGCCACGACAGCGCCCAGAGCAAGAAAAGCAGCAAGATTAATCCAGTTAACTGCATCCAGATAGGGAGAACTGGCCGGACAAGCAGTTTCAAGATTTGGGTGTCATTTCGGACATCTAAGCGCTCATCCGACACAATCGCCTTAACTTCCAAAAGAAATCTTTGAACTGAACCCAACCACCGGCGTTTCCTCGTACAGACTAGCTGTAATTGAGTCGTCTCACCTGGCTTCAGGTCTGCCACTTCAGGGATGATCTGCAAATGGAATCTCCGCCGATCTTCCGCATTGACTTCGCAACTTACTTGCTGAGTTAAATTGCTGGCATTCTCAAAATTGAGTTTGTAAATTGCGGAGTTAGACTTCCATCTCGGCAGCCAATTTCGCGATGGAGGGATTTGCTGTAAGGCTGGGGTGCAACTGAAATCTATAAATCCCGCAGCAACAACCTTAATGGCTCCTGCATTCTTTGATGGAGGACCATTGTGCTGAGTACATTCAACGGAAAAAGGGTATACCTGGCTGGGAGCAAGGGTGGCAATGGGTATTTGGCATAAGAAACTTGTTTCTACCTTGCTACCGGGTGCAACTTGCAGCCGTCGTTCGGCACTCTCGGCTAGCCAAGTCGGCTCTATGCCCGCAAAATGTAGCACGACGTTGGTGGACAGTTGGCTGGGATTGTATACCCAGACTGGTATTTCGATCAAATCTGTCGGATGAACAACAAATTCTCGGACTGGCAGTTCAACCTGCATGGGGATAGAGCCAGTTCCCTGCTCAATGGATATCCTCAGAAGTTGTCTTTCTTCTTCCCGCAGCTCCATCGAGAAGATGCGGACGGTGATATTCATTTTGCCGACAAACCCAGGAACGGGCGTGTCAGTAATCGCTACATAAAACTTTGTACTATCTCCAGGGGGTGTTTTGGCGCTAATTCCTGGAGATAGTTTATACCAGGAATTAGCTAAACTAGAGTCAGCACCAGCGGCTAGTAGTTCTACTTGAAAAGTTGCAAATTGATTGCTTTCATTCGTAACTGTTACTTCAAAGGCAGCGGGTATCCCTCCCGGTTTGTATCGAAGTAGCTGGGTGGATAATTTAGCGTAGATTAAACTTTTATTTACCATCGAAAATATACCTTTTTAGCGATAGCAGTCTTATTTAATTGAGGAGAGCTACCTTTTTTTATGAACCGAGAAGACACAAATAGCGCTAAGGAAGAAGGAAAGAAAAGAGAATTTTATGAGTTCATTAGAATTACTTTAGTACCTAGATATCTAAATAACTGTTAGCCGTTGCTAGCAAAAAATAAGAACACCGGAAAGATGCCTAGTTTGTGTTTGGAGTAGAGAATCTTTTAAAATTGTAGTTTGTCAAAAATCGCTTGTTTGACAGACGGTTTAGCAACGGTTGACACAGGATTGTCTGCCCTTAATAATTGGGTGAGTTGCCGCTTGCGCCATGCGAAATGCAGAAGGTTTATTCCTAATTCTTGGGCGGTACGAATCGTTTCTCGCGGTAGTAAAAGCTTGTCATCTAATCCCCATGCTGCTGAGAGATTGCCAACGACTAAGATAATTCCTCCTCCATAGCCGAGTTGAATGGGCTGTTGATTTAAACTAGGTAAGGCTGCAAACAAGAAAGGCTGTGTCCGCAAGGGATGATTTCGGCTCAAGCGTTTGATATCCTCTAAAGGAGTTCCGAGTTGTTGAGCGATCGCCATGATGCTCTCAATCAGCTCTATGGCATCGGTGGCAGCATCGACTAGCAGGATACCCCCTGTCTCTAAATAATTTTTCAGGGCTTCAAATTCTCGATCGTTCAGATAGAGTGCCTGACGACCCGTGAAGTAAAGTAGGTCATAGCCTAAAGCGGCAAGCGGCAAAGACTTTTCGGCACCCAAAAAGGGAACTTGTCCAATCAGATCCGCTCCCTGTAAGCTTGGGTAAAGTGCAG
>NZ_JACJOQ010000191.1:0-9502 GCF_014695635.1 Coleofasciculus sp. FACHB-712
AAGTCCATATCGCACTGCCGCCCAGGTAAAGTATTCCCGCAATAGAGAAATTGGGTAGCGCAAGCCCCAGAGACTCAAGGGACCAATGGTAATCCAAAGCAACCCGGCGACCAACCACCTGCCGTAGACAGTCAGCTGGTGTAACCTTTGCACTTGCTGCTGGAAGCTTGGGTCATTGGCATGGCTGAGGGGGTTGCGGATCAGAGGTTCAGAAGGGCATAGGGGTAGAGGAGAAGTTGAATCTAGATTATCCTGTACTTCCCCGCTCTCCGGCTCTCCAGCTCCTCTGCGCCCTTGCTCCCAGCGATCGTCTCTTGCCTGATTCATTGCTTCTTGCCTTATGCCCTTCAGATTTCATCAGAAGCTTTGGGTTCCGTTGCCGCAATGGCGATCGCTTGACCCGTCCGTTCTCTCCACCAAGCTAAAAGGGTACTCGCAATGAAGATACTGGAATAAGCACCAGCGGCAAACCCAACAATCAGCGCTAAGGCAAAGTTTTTCAGCGTTT
The DNA here is from genome assembly GCF_014695635.1 of Coleofasciculus sp. FACHB-712. Taxonomy (NCBI): domain Bacteria; kingdom Bacillati; phylum Cyanobacteriota; class Cyanophyceae; order Coleofasciculales; family Coleofasciculaceae; genus Coleofasciculus; species Coleofasciculus sp. FACHB-712. The sequence continues at coordinate 509 of NZ_JACJOQ010000191.1, forward strand.
CTCCACCAAAGAAAAAGATGGAAAACAAAGTCAGCAACACTGTAAAGGTGGTGTTAATCGAACGAGTCAGGGTTTGATTAACTGCGTCCTCGACAATCTGGTTAATATGCTCTCCAGGATTCAGTTTAATGACTTCCCGAACCCGGTCGTAGATCACCACCGTATCGTTGACCGAGAAACCAATGATCGTCAAGATAGCGACGACAAATAAGCTATCGACTTCAGTACCGAACACCAAGCTCAAGATAGCGAAAAACCCTAGGGTGATCAAAACATCGTGGAGCAAGGCAACAAAGGCGAACAAGGAGTAGTCGAACTGGAAGCGGAAGGTCAGGTAAACAAAAATACCCACAAAGGAGAGCAATATCGCCAGTAAACCAGAGGCAAATAACTGGCGTCCGAGAGTCGGTCCCACCGTGTCTATCTGAGTCTTTTGGGGATCGAAGGCTCTGAGTTGGTTTAAGGCATTTTGCAGCTTGGTGCGTTGGTCAACATTCAACGCTTTGGTGCGAATAGACACACCCGGCTGAGTTTGCCCTTGAGCGTTCCTGGTTAACGCTTGGATGCTACTGTCACCCAAACCCTGAGCTGCGATCGCTTCCCGAACCGTCGCGATATCAATGGGTCGATCGCAGTTGTTTGGTTTAGAACAATCGAGTTCAAACTGCAACCGCGTACCGCCGACAAAATCCAGACTGGGACGTAACGGCGCACCGATTTGCGTCCAGTTGATTACCATTGCAATCAGTCCACTCAGGATCAAGATGGCAGAAATCGTCCACCAGAGCGATCGCCGTTTGATTAGATTTAATTTCATGACCCTACCTCTGGCTCAGACTTCCTTGACGCCTGCAAATTCGGACAAAACCATTGTGGCTTGCGTAATTCTGGAAAGCTGATCGCTGTCATGAGTAGGGTACGGCTACAGGTAATTGCTGTAAACATACTCACTAAAACTCCGATTGCTAGCGTCAGGGCAAAGCCTTTTACCAGACCCGAACCCAGCCAAAACATAAACCCACAAGCAATTAACGTTGTGACGTTACCGTCCAAAATGCTGGAAAATGCCCGATAAAAACCAGATTCTACCGAACGATATAAACTCTTCCCGGCTCTTAATTCTTCCCGCGTCCGCTCAAAAATCAGTACATTGGCATCGACTGCCATCCCGATACTGAGAATAAAACCAGCAATCCCAGGGAGAGTCAAAGTAACGCCGAGTAAAACAAAGGCAGATAAGCACAATAGCGAATAAATGACTAACGCTATTCCAGCAATTCCCCCCGGTAAGCGGTAATAGACACCGATGAAGATCAATACCAAAATCAGACCACCGATAGAGGCGTAGATACTGCTTTGGATACTATCTCGACCTAGGGTTGCGCCCACGGTACGGTTTTCAATGATTTCTACGGGGTAGGGTAGGGCACCGCCTCGCAGCTGGACGACTAGCTCGTTAGCTTCTTCTAAGCTAAAGTTGCCTGTAATCTCGGCACCTCCACCGCTGATGCCTTCTTGGGCATACTTTACTTCAACGGTAGCAGCGCTGAGCAGTTCTTCATCTAAGAAGATCCCCAAAGTGCGTCCCGTCCCGGCGATATTTTTGGTTAACTGGGCAAAGCGTCCGCCTCCTTCAGCATCAAAGGAAATGTTGACACTCCAGTTGTCGCTCGTCTGAAAAGGTCGGGCGGTCGCTCCCGTGAGGTTTTTGCCCGTGAGTGGGGGGTTGGTGCGCTCAAACAAAGCTGCGATCGCTTGGTTACTCCGCTGGAGAGCTTCCTGATTTTTAGCGATCTCCGCTTCATCTTTCGTCTTTCTCAACTCATCCTGCTTCGCTTTTAATTCCCGTCGCAGCTGTTGTTCAATTTGCAACTGGGTTTCCGAACCCGGTTTTTGTTCGCGGAAATCCAATTGAGCAGTGCCACCCAGCACCCGTTCTGCTTGCTCCGGATCGCTGACCCCCGGTAGCTGCACCAAAACCTGGTCTTGTCCGACCGTTTGCACAATTGCTTCAGAGACTCCAAGACCGTTAATCCGGTTCTCTACGACTTTCTGAACTGCTTCTAAATCTTCTCGCGTGATTTCTTTGCCTTCAGTGGGTTTCACCTGAAGCGTCAGTTGCGATCCCCCTTGAAGGTCTAATCCCAGCCGAATTGGAATCCTGGCAAGCACGGTGATAGAAGCAATCACCAGAACCAGAATTAAGGCTAATAAAGAACGCTGTCTCTGCATACCACGACCCGCTCAAACAAATGCTATGATAATCCCTTTTGGGCTGGTCGAGGCGGATTGATTGTCAGCGGGCATTAGTCATTAGTCATTCGTCATTGGCAATTGACTCAGACTAGGGACTAAGGACTAATGACCGATCACACTTGGAGTGCCATCATCTTTTGCACGGCTTCCACAATTTGCTCTGGTTGGACAATCGTCAACCGCTCCAGCGCTCCATTATAAGGTGTGGGAATATCCTGGGAAGATAGCCGCAGAACGGGCGCATCTAGCTCATCAAATAGCCGATCGTTAATTGAGGCTGTCAATTCTGCCGCAATCCCGCCGGTTTTCATGCATTCCTCTACGATAATCACCCGGTGGGTTTTCCGCACGGAAGCGCCGATGGTATCGAAATCCAGTGGCTTGAGGGAAATCAGGTCAATCACTTCTGGATCGAAACCTTCTTTTTCCATCTGTTTTGCCGCTTGCATGACATGGTGACGCATCCGCGAATAAGTGAGGATCGTGACATCCTTGCCTTGCCGCACGACTTCTGCCTTATCTAAGGGCAGCACATATTCTTCCTCTGGTAAATCTTCTTTCAAGTTGTAGAGGAGGACGTGTTCAAAGAATAAAACCGGATTATCGTCGCGGATGGCAGCCTTTAACAATCCTTTGGCGTTGTAAGGTGTGGAGCAGGCGACAATTTTTAAACCCGGTACTGCTTGGAAATAAGCTTCTAGTCGCTGAGAGTGTTCGGCACCCAATTGACGACCGACGCCACCTGGCCCCCGAATCACCATCGGAATTTTGAAGTTACCGCCGGAGGTATAGCGCAGCATTCCAGCGTTGTTAGAGATTTGGTTGAAGGCAAGGAGCAAAAAGCCCATGTTCATGCCTTCGATAATTGGTCTGAGACCTGTCATTGCAGCACCTACTGCCATGCCGGTGAAGCTGTTTTCGGCAATGGGGGTGTCGAGTACGCGCAAGTCACCATATTTTTTGTACAGGTCTCTGGTGACTTTGTACGAGCCGCCATAGTGACCGACATCTTCACCAAGGACAAATACGGCTGAGTCGCGAGCCATTTCTTCGTCTATGGCTGCGCGGAGGGCGTTGAAGAATAAAGTTTCTGCCATCGGTACAGTAGAGGAGAGGAGTTTGATCGGGTCAGATTAGGATTTTAACCTCTTGAGGCTCTAGAATTTTGCCAGCGATCGCACATCGCTCTGGATTGATGAACCGGAAGCGATCGCACTTTGTTCATCGGCAAATCTATCGCAGTATTGACAAAAGCTTAAAAATATGCAGAAACCCGTTTTCTCAAAGAAGACGGGTTTTATGGGAAAATTATGATTAATCAACCTACAGCTTTTTTGACTTCACGTACCTTTTAAGAGCCATGCAAGTAAAAAGTGAAACTCAAACAATTTTTCCTTTTTACTTTTCCCTTTTTTAAAGCAGGCGGAAGGTGAAGGGATAGCGGTAGGGTTGATCGGGATTACCCAAACAGTGAGTAATTGCCAGAATCGTCAGTGCCCAATGAACGATAAACCCGATAGGTCCGAGGATAAAGCCCAATAAACCAAGGGTGATAAAAGTTAAGAAGGCAATAATCGCTCCATAGAACCAAACATTGAAGTGAAAGTTGATTGCTTCTTTGGCATTGTCTTTCACAACTGGATCATCGGATACAAATAACATCGCGACGGGTATCCCGATAGACACCAGTGTCGTACTAAGAAAGATCGAGCCATGAGATAGTACCGACAACAACTTTCGCTTGTCCGTGTCGTACATCTAAACCCCCTAATGCTTCTGTTGCGTTGCCTCTAGTCAAGACTGTAACACGCGATCGCTGGGGGTGAGCCGCACGCTAGCGAACGGCTTTCCGTACCCGAAAGGCACAAAAGTTTCTGGTACTAAAGCAGAGAGAATTTATCCTGAAACAGCCGCAGAATTTCGGTCACTGACCGCAGCCGTTTGCTGATGTTGCTGCCGAATTGGAATCGCGATCGCGAACTCCGCCCCCTGTCCCGGTGCTGAAACGCATTTCAAGCTGCCGCCGTGTTTTTCGACTACAATTTGATAACTGATAGATAACCCCAAACCTGTGCCGCTACCAACAGGTTTAGTTGTAAAGAAGGGGTCAAAAAGCTTTTGGCGTACCTCCTCCGTTATCCCAAGACCATTATCAGAAATCCGAACCACAACTTGACGATCGTCTTGAACTTCAGTGCGAATCCGAATCCAAGGCAGGGACGCTGGGGAACAAAGCTGCTGAGGAGAGTGTACCAAATTCTCCTCTGCACTTCTGCGCCTCTGTGCCTCTGCCTCTTCTAAGGCATCAATTGCATTGGTGATGGTATTTATAAATACTTGATTCAGTTGCCTCGCATAACACTCGATGGGGGGCAGATTACCATACTCTTTAATAATTTCAATCGCTGGGCGTCCCAGTTTCCCTTTCAAGCGGTTTTGCAAGATCAGCAGCGTACTGTCAATGCCTTCGTGGAGATTAACCGCCTTCACCTCTGCCTCATCCAAGCGCGAGAAGTTTCGCAACGATAAGACAATTTCGCGGATACGGTTCGTCCCCGCCTTCATTGAGGACAGCATTTTGGGTAAGTCTTCCTGAAAAAAATCTAAGTCAAGGTTCTCCACGACTGCGGCAATTTCAGGAACAGGTTCGCAATCGTGTTGCTGATAGAGGCGAATCAGATGTAGTAATTCTTTTGTATATTCGTCGGTGTGAATTAGATTGGCGTAAATAAAGTTAATAGGGTTATTAATTTCGTGAGCAACACCAGCAACCAATTGACCCAAGCTAGACATTTTTTCGCTCTGAATCAATTGAGATTGGGTTTGTTTCAACTCACATAAGGTTTTTTCTAGATGAAGTGTCTGTTCTCTTAATTGCGCTTCCGATTTTTGTAAAGCGATTTCTGCCTGCTTGCGTTCACGAAGCGCGGCTTGCCGTTCGCTAATATCGCGTACTATTACCAAAGCTTCTGATTCTAAGCTACGCGCATACCGAGCCTCATAATCGTGCTGGTTGCCGTCTAGGGAAGTCATTTGATACTCGTAGAGTTGTGTTTCACCGGAAGCGATCGCTTTCGATACGTTGTACATGGTAGCTTCAGCCAACTCGGCAGGTAATACCTCCCACACGCTTTTCCCCAAAAAGTGACTGGGAGGCATCGCCAGAGCATCTTCTCTGGGCGCTTGAAAGTCCATAAAAGTCCCATCACTGCAAATCCGAAACAACATATCCGGTAGGGCTTGGATGAAGGCGCGATTTTTCGCTTCGCTTTCCCGCAATGCCGCCTCTACTTGCTTGCGTTGAGTAATGTCGCTTGCTACGACTACAATCCCTTTACGGCTTCCATCTGGGTTGAATAAGGGCACCTTGGCGACATCAAACTTCCTCGCTGAACCATCGGGTAATGAAATCTCTTCTTCGTAATGGCTAATGGTTTCTGCACGCCACGCTCTTTCATCGGATTCTTGACAACCAAAAAGAGCTTCCTGATAAAATTCTGTATATTCTTCTAGTTCTGCGTCTGTCTTGCCCTGATAATCGACACCTTCGAGCTGAAAAAGCTTCAGTCCTTCTTGATTCGAGATCAGCCAGCGTCCTTCACCGTCTTTCATATTCACCACGTTCGGAACCGCATCAATCAGGGTATTCAGCCAGTATTCTTGACTTCGCAGCTGCGCCTCTATCTGCTGACGTTCCTGAATTTCTGATTTCAGTCGGCGGTTGGCTTCCTCGATCTGAGCGGGACTGGGCAGTGCTAGGATGTTAGGAATCAATGACATCAATACGATACCTGTCGCCACAGAAATCACAGCAGCTACAGCTTTCACTAACCCTGACAGCCAATACATTGGGTGCCATAGGGTCCAGATTTCCAACACATGACTTGTCCCACAAGCGATGATGAAGCTGCCAAACAACAGAAATACCCAATCAAAGGGCAAATCGCCTCGCTTGCGGACAATGTAAACCAACAGCAGCGGAATTGAATAATAAGCCAGGGCGATTAAACCATCTGACAGAATATGCAGCCACACTAGCCCTGTTTTCCATAAGTAGCAGTGTCCGTGCGGGATAAATTGCCCGGAAGTAAAAAGATTGTGCAAGAGTGATGGCATAAAGTCTCCTTGGGGTTGCTACTTTATAGCTGAATATCGTTCGCTTGCGAGAGTTGGCACGGGTAGGTCTGCACCGGATAAATTACAGTTGTTTTGCTCTTGCAAAAAGACGGTTGGTTTCTTAGCGTAGAACTTAAAAAAAACTTGCTTTGCTTAGCGCCTTGGATTTGGATTCGTCAGCAGTGCGTAATTTTAGATAGGAGACGAGTATTAACGGAATATATCCGCTTAGAATTAAATTAAGTAGATAGATATAAAGAAAGTGCAACCTTAAACGAAACTTCCCTGCGTTCTCAGTTCACCCACAAGTCGGGGGAAGAAGGGTGAGAATTTTTATTGACGAAAGAGAGAAACTTTCTCCCTTTCTTGGGGCGAAAAGTCTAAACAGAGGAAACCTCTGTTAGCATTAGGTTCTCGCGAATGGAGGAGCAAAGCTTGTCAACACAGCAGGCGAATGGGCAAGGTCTTCCGGTTACTTGGACTTACCTCCTTAGACAAAACTGCTAGCGAATTGCGGCTAGCAGGAGTGAATCTAAATTTTTGATGAAGGTAAGAGTTGTTAATCGGGAATGTTACTGAAAGAAGCGATCGCGTCTTAGTCCAATCGGAAACCTAGAACGAATAAAAGTAAAAAGGCTATCTCCGGTTTGGGTTGTTCCGTCTGTTGTATACGGATACGCTTCATCGTTTCACAATCGAACCTTTTATAATTTTTGTTGAAAGTACCGAACCAGGCATCCGAATGTTTACTGATTTCCAGTCCCCAGAAGCAACCACTCAATCTGAAATACAAGCAGCGGTTGAGCGTCGGCGTAACTTTGCGATTATTTCTCACCCCGACGCGGGTAAAACAACGCTGACCGAAAAGCTGTTGCTGTACGGAGGTGCGATTCACGAAGCGGGGGCGGTGAAAGCTCGTCGGGCGCAAAAAAAGGCGACTTCTGACTGGATGGAGATGGAGCAACAGCGGGGAATTTCGATTACCTCGACGGTGTTGCAGTTTGCATATCACAACTGTCAGATTAATTTGCTGGATACTCCGGGACACCAAGATTTCAGTGAAGATACGTATCGGACGCTGGCGGCAGCAGATAATGCGGTGATGCTGATTGACGCAGCGAAAGGTTTGGAACCGCAAACACGGAAGCTATTTGAAGTATGCCGGATGAGAAAAATCCCCATCTTCACTTTTGTGAATAAACTCGACCGCCCCGGACGGGAACCATTGGAACTGCTGGATGAAATTGAGCAGGAATTGGGATTGCAAACCTATGCCGTAAACTGGCCAATAGGAATGGGCGATCGCTTCAAGGGCGTCTACGACCGACGCCAGCAGAAAATTCACCTATTTGAGCGCAGCGCACATGGCAAGCGTGAAGCCCTGGATACCGTTGTAGATATGGGAGATCCCCGAATTGAAGAACTGCTAGAGCAAGAACTTTACTATCAACTCAAAGAAGATTTAGAACTCCTTGAAGGCGTTGGCTCAGAACTGGATTTAGACCTAGTTCATCAAGGCACAATGACGCCCGTGTTCTTTGGTAGCGCCATGACCAACTTTGGGGTGGAGTTATTTTTAGATGCGTTTCTCGACTACGCCCTCAAACCCGGTTCCCGGCAAAGCAGTAATGGTGCAATTCCACCTACTTACCCAGAATTCACAGGTTTTGTCTTCAAGCTGCAAGCCAATATGGACCCGAAGCACCGCGACAGGATAGCCTTTGTGCGCGTCTGTACCGGCAAGTTTGAAAAAGACATGACAGTGAATCATGCCCGTACTGGCAAAACCGTTCGCTTGTCTCGTCCTCAGAAACTATTTGCCCAAGATAGAGAATCGATTGAAGAAGCGTATCCCGGCGATGTCATTGGATTGAACAATCCTGGCGTCTTTGCGATTGGCGATACGATTTATACGGGTCAGAAGCTAGAGTACGAAGGTATTCCCTGCTTCTCTCCGGAATTGTTTGCTTATCTGAAAAACCCCAACCCTTCTAAGTTCAAGCAATTCCACAAGGGCGTCTCGGAATTGCGGGAAGAAGGTGCAGTGCAAATCATGTACTCAGTGGATGAAGGCAAACGCGACCCAATTCTAGCGGCGGTGGGACAATTGCAATTTGAGGTAGTGCAATTTCGCTTGCAGAATGAATACAGTGTTGAAACTCACACAGAATTATTGCCTTATAGTGTGGCTCGTTGGGTAGCCGGTGGCTGGGAGGCTCTGCAAAAAGTGGGACGTCTTTTCAACACCGTAACGGTGAAGGATAGCTGGGGGCGTCCGGTGCTGTTGTTCCGAAACGAATGGAATTGTCAGCAGGTGCAAGCGGATCATCCAGAGTTGAAGTTAAATTCTGTAGCGCCTGTAGCGGCGGGGCAACAACCAGTAGATTTTTGACCTAAGCGCTTGGGTTCAAGCGCTTGGTAAAAGCCAATACCTCACTGGTTTCCTGGGTCATGATTGATGGAACCCAGGCTGTTTCAGGCTGGGTTCCACTATCCCGTCGGAGCCGGATATAGCAATCGCCAAGGTAATTAGGACGACAAGCATAAGACATGCTCGATTGCATCTCGCAAACAATTAAACTGGTCGAGTTGTTTGCGGATGCGGCTCTTGAGCCAAGACCA
>NZ_JACJOQ010000192.1:0-5252 GCF_014695635.1 Coleofasciculus sp. FACHB-712
GCAGAACGGTTTCGGCAATCCCGAATTTGGGTAGCGTAAACCAAGCTTACCTCGCGTTCTTTTTTTGCGTACTTCGCGTCTTTACAGTTTAAATTCTTCATGAAACACACGACAAGCGAAATTAGAATTCAAGAGAAAACTTCAGCCTCACTTCCCAGTAATGCCCCAGAAATCAAAACCGAGAATTTAAGCCTTTCTTACGCGAATAAACCCGCATTTAAAGATGTCACTCTCTCTATTAAATCGGGTGAAATTACAGCCCTAATTGGCCCTTCCGGTTGTGGCAAAACAAGCTTTCTCACTTGTCTAAACCGCCTTACCGATTTAACCAACAACTGTCGGTTAACAGGGCGGATTCTGCTGGGGGAGCGAGATGTGCAAGAAATCGATGTGATTTCATTGCGTCGCCGAATAGGAATGCTATTTCAAAAACCCAATCCCTTCCCACTTTCCATTATCAGAAATCTTGAATTTCCGCTTAGAGAACATGGAGTGAGGAATCGAGAAAAAATCGATGAAATTGTCGAAGATGCCTTGCGCGATGTCGGCTTGTGGGATGAGGTGAAGGACAGGCTGAAATCTCCTGCCCTTTCCCTTTCTGGCGGACAACAACAACGGCTATGTCTCGCCAGAGCGATCGCCCTCAAACCCGATGTTCTCCTGATGGATGAGCCTTGCAGCGCCCTCGATCCCCTTTCTAGTGAAGTCGTAGAGGATTTAATCGTCAATCTGCGCGGCAAATATACAGTCCTCGTCGTCACTCACAATCTGGCACAGGCAAAACGGATTGCGGATGATGTGGCGCTGTTTTGGGTTCAGGATGGTGCTGGACAATTGATCGAATCTGGTTCGGTTGAGCAGATTTTTGAATCGCCCCAGCACCCTCTAACGGCTGCCTACGTCACTGGCAGAAGGGGTTAGTGCAGCCATACTCACGAGAGAATCGCCCGTAACGCGGCAAATCCGCCAGTCGGGCAAAACGTCAGCACCCATGCGTTCGTAAAATGCGATCGCGGGTTCATTCCAATCTAAAACGCTCCACTCCAATCTCCCGCAGCCGCGAGATACAGCTAACTGAGCAAGGTGGGTGAGAATCGCCTTCCCGATCCCCTGACGCCGATATTCTGGGAGTACAAACAAGTCTTCCAGATAAATTCCCGGCTTAGTGAGAAAGGTGGAATAGTTATGAAAAAACAGGGCAAACCCCACGGCTTGCCCCGCATATTCTGCTAGAATTGCCTCTACATAAGGCTTAGAACCGAACAGATGCTCTTTCAGGGCGTCCGTATTGCCTGTGACAGCGTCAGAGAGTTTCTCATACTCCGCGAGTGCTTTAATTAGCCCAAATAGCACCGACGCATCTCCAGGCTCTGCTGGACGTAAAATCAATTCAGTAGTCATTCGTCATCAGTCAGCGATCGTTTGGTCAATCATAAAACGAATGACTAATTACCGATCGCCAACAACTTTTAGGTGAGCCATCCTTTCAAGCGTTTGGCAACCTGGGGACGCCGCAGTTTCCGCATCGCTTTACTTTGAATTTGACGCACTCGTTCGCGGGACAAATTAAATAGACAGCCCACTTCTTCTAACGTGTAGGGTTCGCTGCTGGTTAAACCATACCGCAGCGAGATAACATCTTTTTCCCGATCGGTGAGAACGTCGCCTAACACTTCCCAAATTTCCTGGCGCATCATGGCTTCGCTCATCTGCTCTTCAGGAGATTGATTATCACCATCTTCGAGCAGATCCATCAGTTCCGTCTCTTCTCCCTTCCCGATGCGATGGTTGAGAGAAAGCGATCTCCTTCTAAGCTGCAACAACTGACGCAACTGCGAAGCCTCAATATCTAAAGATTGCGCCAGTTCCTCTTCTGTCGGATTGCGATGCAGTTCTTGCTTGAGTTCTCGCTGCGCTTTTTTGAGCTTATTTAACTTCTCGACAATGTGAATCGGCAATCGAATCGTGCGCGCATCGTTAGCGATTGTCCGCGTGATTGCTTGCCGAATCCACCAATAGGCATAGGTAGAAAACTTATAACCTTTGTCGGGATCAAACTTTTCTGTAGCGCGATTTAATCCCAGCGCCCCTTCCTGAATTAAATCGAGGAATTGAACACCTCGGTTCAAATATCGTTTAGCAATAGAAACAACTAATCTCAGGTTCGAGCGAATCATCTTCCGTTTCGCCACCCGTCCGCGATACAGTTGATGTTCCATCTGCCGTTCCGAAAGCCCATCTGCTGCTGCCAGTTCTGCTTTCGTGGGAGCCCGATCCAACTCTTTTTGTAATTTTTCTTGGAGCGCTTCTATCTTGACTAAATATTGGACGCGATGGGCTAACTCGACTTCTTCATCTGGTTTCAGAAGGGGATAGCGTGCCATCTCCTTAAAAAACGCTCCTACAGTATCATCGGAGACAGTTTTGCGGTATTCAGAGGGGCGACCACCGGCTAATTTATCAATTTCGTCTGAAATTTCATCTTCAACACTGACGATTTCTATTTCAGTGGTTTCTTCCATTTGCTGGTCGGTAATATCTACAAAATCCCGATCGGATGTAGATTCTACGTCGCTTCGGTTCAAGTCAGCAATATTCATAGCAAGGTCTGAGTCGGTATTGGATAAAGCGAGTTGATGGGAACGGATGCTCTCTTTGTACATATCCATGACGGACTGAAGACAGGCTCTACGAGCATAGACTCAAGGGTCAACTTTATTTTTACTGTCTGCATTCTTTGCTAATTTTGAGCTTCATTTATCCGCTCGTGGCAACACCAGATCGGGTACCCGCTTTGGAACACTCAAAATTTATTCAACCTTTCAATTTACAAATAGCTTTTTAAGGCTACCAGAAAATAGTTTTTTGATTGTTTCCCTGATTACATTTCTCGATTCCAGAATCTAGAAGCGCTTTAGATTGGGTATGCGTCTTAAGAAAAAATCAGGAAACATGAAGGTGATGCCCTAGTCTATTAGAAGCTTGCCGTCAGCTGTGATGCCGTAGATAAATTTCAATTAAATTAAACTTAAATCAATGCCAAGTCTGGGGTTTCTTTCCATTTTTTCTGGCTCCTAATTAAGGAAAGTTTAAAGTTTTTTAAATTTCCCATGCTATTCACACAGGATCTCATATACTTGTGAGCTTTCCTCTCTATCGATAGGGAGAAAGTAGGCATCCGCGCTCTGCACAATAGATAGAGGATAGCAAGTATACTCACATACAAGCATCCAAGCGAGACATTTGTATCCTAACTTCTATCCTCTTGGTTGCGACCTCGGATGTTGTTGAATTTCAAGTCTCTCAAGCGTCTACAGCCAGCTAAAATTAACAGGTCTACAGTAAGCGACAAGCATGGCGGTCTGGAAAGCTGGCTGTAGTATCCGGCTGCCAAGGGAGAGGGGGAATATGTCGTCAAATCCCAATGTCGGGCGTTCGGGCATTGTGCTGGAGAGTAGAGCATCCTACGACCAGTCTGATTCTGGACAGAATCGATGGATAGAAGTGCTGGTGGATTGTCCAGAAGCAGAAGCGCAGAAGCGGTTGTATACCTATCGGTTGCCTGCCCAGTTGCAAGTGCAGCCGGGGGATATTCTGAGCGTACCGTTTGGGGCGCAAGTTTTGGGAGCGATCGCGATTCGGATTTGCGATGCACCGCCGCCAGATTTGAACCCAGCCAAAATTCGGGATGTAGAGGATGTAGTCAGTGCTGGGTTTTTCCCGCCGACCTACTGGCAACTGCTGAACCAAGTCGCCCAATACTACTATACCCAGCTGATTCAGGTAATTCGAGTCGCGCTACCGCCGGGATTACTGGGGCGATCGCAGCGTCGCCTCCGCCTTGCCCAAGGAGAAGGAGAGGGGGGACAAGTCGGACAAGCGGGAAATGCTAATTACCTGAGTCCAACTGCCTGTAAGATTCTGGAACTTCTGCAAGCTCAACCCTCTGGAGACTACAGCTTCGTTTACCTCCAGCGTCAAGTTAGAGGAGCGTATCGAGCCATCCGGGAGTTACTGCGGGCGAAGTTAGTCGAAAGTTACCTGGAACCGCCCAGAACCCAGCGACCGAAGTTGCAGAAGGCTGTGACGCTGGTTGTCGATGTTTTTCCCCTCGACTTAACGCAGCGCCAACGGGAAATTTTGGAAGTGCTGCGGCGGCGCGGCGGCGATTTGTTGTTAACGGAGTTGCTGCAAATCTGCAACGCCAGTTCATCCACCATCAAGACGCTGGAGCAAAAAGGCTGCGTGGTTATTCAAGAACGGGAGATGTTGCGGACTTCCGCAGAACCGCTCTTGGCTGGGGATCAACCGAAAGCATTAACACCGGCTCAATCTGAGGCGCTAGAAGCGATCGCGTCTTTATCCGGTTTTGCGAAGGTGCTGTTGCACGGAGTCACGGGTTCCGGGAAGACAGAGGTGTATTTACAAGCGATCGCCCCAATTTTAGAACGGGGACAATCTGCCCTCGTCCTCGTCCCGGAAATTGGTCTTACCCCCCAACTCACCGACCGATTTCGCGCCCGTTTTGGCAACAAAGTCTGCGTCTATCACAGCGCCCTTTCCGATGGCGAACGCTACGACACTTGGCGGCAAATGCTGGCGGGTGCAGCTCAAGTCGTGATTGGCACCCGTTCCGCTATCTTTGCCCCACTGCCACGCCTAGGGCTAATCGTGTTGGATGAGGAACACGACTCCAGCTTCAAGCAAGACCAACCCGCACCCACTTATCACGCCCGTACGGTCGCTACTTGGCGTGCTGAGTTGGAAAACTGCCCCCTCGTTTTAGGTTCCGCTACTCCTTCCCTAGAAACCTGGATAAATATTACGAGTCCGGAGTTAACCGCTTCAACTCAAAACTCAGACGCGATTCATCGCGTCTCTCCAACTCAAAACGCGCTTACCCATTACCTCTCATTGCCAGAACGCATCCAATCGCGCCCGCTACCGCCGGTAGAAGTGGTGGATATGCGCCAAGAGTTGCAGCAAGGGAATCGCTCAATTTTTAGCCGATCGCTTCAGGAAGGCTTACAGCAGCTGCAAGATCAGGGGAAACAGGGAATTTTATTTATTCATCGGCGGGGACATAGTACCTTCGTTTCTTGTCGCAGCTGTGGGTATGTAATTGAGTGTCCTCACTGCGATGTTTCGCTGTCGTATCACCACACCCATGAAGAAGCCGCTGAATTATTGAGGTGTCATTACTGTAATTTTGTGCGATCGCATCCTCAATCTTGTCCCGAATGCGGTTCCCC
>NZ_JACJOQ010000193.1:0-15893 GCF_014695635.1 Coleofasciculus sp. FACHB-712
TCTAGGGTTGCCAGTCCCAGAATGCTAATCGTTGCGATCGCGGGGATTGTCGGTGATATGTTCAACATTGGCCCCAACAAGCTAGAAAGCGTCATTGCAAAGACGCCAATGGCAATTAGATTTAGGGCAGTTTGTTGCATGATATTGAAGTCTAAGGTAGATGAATTAAAAATTAAAACTGGTGCTTTAAATTTTGCATTTTTAATTTTTAATTACTGGCTAGGGTGAAGTATTGGGGTTGGGATTGGTCGGCGACACGACAGAGCGATCGCCTGATGGCTGCGCCCCACCTCCGAATCGTTTGGCTTTATAAAATGTTTCCAGACTATCGCGATCGCCCACATAGCGCCAGTGCCACGGTTCATAACTAACGCCTTGGGGATTGTTGCGGGGAAACGATATCTCAAAGCTATAGTAAGGGGCGTTCTTCTGAAGCCACTTAAAAGCCGCAGTCTTCTCAAAGTTAGGACTGAGATTCGTTGCGGGGACTCTTCCATCACCCACGTCTATCGCGTACCCAGTATGATGTTCGCTGTGACCAGGAGGCGCACTCACTTTTGCCCGTTCGGCGGCTGACTGTCCGCGCTGCGCCTTGGTGTCAAAATATAAATGCTGCTGCTCGGTAATCGAGCGAAATCCTGAAATTGGCACGATGATAACGCCGGAAGCTCGCGCCGCTGCTACCATCGCTATATATTGTCTGGCGGCAGTTTTACGCATTTTCAAGCGACCATCCGCTGTAATCGCCTCTAGTTCGGACTGTGGTGCTTCTTGGTAGGGAAAGTGTCCAAAGAGAGTATTAACTTCTGGTGTAGCGGAAGGCGTTTGAATGCCTGGAATCTGATTTTGGACAGGCGTTGATGCATCCGATTCGGATACAGGACGGGGGAGTAAGATACCCATAATCAGCGCGATCGCTCCCAATCCCAACAAACCGCCAAACAGGAGAATCGGCTGCCACTGTCGCTGGCGTCGTCCGAGGTACGGCGTATCCCGCAACGCCTCCGGAATATCGTCTATCGGCAGTGCCGACTTGGGTGGTTTTTCAGGCATACCCGCGTTTTCCAAAAGAGCCACTCCTGTTGTTTTTGTGGTTAGTTATCAATTCTTAGATATCCAACAACGGCACTGAGACTCAACACCTAACTTTACAAGTATTTTAGACTGAGCGAATCTCAACAGCCGCCGTGTATTCCCAGATGCCTCGTCATCAACCCTGATGCTTAACATGAATAGAGGCTGACATATCGTACAGGTGTCAGTCTAAACCTTCTGCTGACAACCCATGAGACGATGCCTAATATAGGAATTCAACTGCTGGAACTCTATTTCCGGCTAGGTGGTGGCATTTTGCTGGGATGGGTTTTGGGTCGCCAACTGCCCAAAGTAGTTCCCACCTATTTAGGAAAGTTTCTTTTTTGGATTGGAGTCCCGATTGGCATTGTGGCGTTTCTGCGTCACGCCGACTTATCTGGGCCAATTTGGATTGCACCCGTCGCCGCTTGGGTGGCAATTTTGGTGGGAGCCGGATTAGCCTGGTTTTGGATGGGAAGACAAGCCTCGCAATTCCCTAAAAAAGCTTGGAGTAAATCTACTCAAGGAAGTTTTCTATTAGCCTCAATGGTCGGGAACACCGGCTACTTAGGTTATCCCGTTACCCTCGCTCTCGTCGGGCAGCAGTACTTTGGGTGGGCGCTATTTTATGACCTGATGGGCACCACGCTGGGAGCCTACGGCTTGGGCGTTGTCTTGGCGGCTCGTTTTGGGGTTGGGGCAGAGAAGGGCGTCTTCCCGTCCCTACAGGCAGTGCTGATCAATCCAGCGCTGTGGAGTTTTGGCTTTGGGCTGGTTTTTCGCAACTTCCCCCTGCCCGAACCCGCTGAACAATTGCTGCAAATGATTGCTTGGAGTGGAGTGGCGCTGGCTTTGGTGCTAATCGGTATGCGCCTCAGCCAGCTTTCCTCCTGGGGTAGCCTCCCTTCGGCATCTGTGAGCTTGGGGATTAAAATGCTGCTCGTTCCGCTGGTACTGGGCGTTGGGGTTGGGCTGCTGGGTGTGAGTGGGGCACCCCATCTAGTCATTGTTTTACAGATGGCAATGCCTCCAGCGTTTGCCACCCTCATCTTGGCGGAAACCTACAATCTCGACCGAGATTTAACCGTGACGGCGCTGGTTGTCGGGACGATAGGACTCCTATTGACTCTGCCCGTTTGGTTAGTGTTATTTGGTCGCTGAGACAGCAGCATAGCGTTGGGCTAACTCTGATGGATCGACCTGTTCGTATTTTTCAAAGGGTTGATGAATCCAGGGGTTTTCCGGGAGATAGTCCACATAATAGTCAGGCGCGATGACAGAGCAAGCTTTGTACCAGATGACGGCGGATCGAATCTGCTCGACATCAGCCGCATAATGATGTTTCAGCCAAGGAATGGCTTCCCGGAGGGTGATGCCAGAATCCACTAAGTCATCCACCAGGAGAATGCGGCTACCCAGATGAGGGGAAGTCATCGTGAGGTCGCGGGCAAAGGCGAGAGAACCTCGAAAGCGATCGCCTGTGCCGCCGTAAGAAGTGGCAGCTAAAATTGCCAACGGTTTGTGGTAAATTCGCGATAAAATATCACCCACCCGTAGACCGCCCCTGGCAAGGCAAACAATCTGGTTAAACTCCCAGCCGGATTGATAGATGATTGCCGCCAACTGTTCGATTTTTTGGTGGTACTCTGACCATGACACGTAAAGCTCTGGCATAACAGGCACAATTGAACAGGTTTAGAGAACAGTACAAATGCTATAGAACAAATGCTATAAAATTCCCGCTCTTGGGAGACAGATGCGATACTTTTTTGAAATTTTCAATCCCCCTGCCATCAGCCAACTGCCATGAGTGATTCCTCTTCTGAGCATTCCCCCGCGACACCCGACAGCGAAAAGCTAAAGTTAAGTACGAAACTGGCTTATGGTGCCGGTGATGTAGGTGCTGCAATCACCGCAAATATTGGGGTGTTTTATACCGCCTATTTTCTGACCGATGTCGCCGGAATCGCCGCTGGACTAGCGACTTGGATTCTCCTGATTGGCAAGGTTTGGGATGCGGTGAACGATCCGGTTGTCGGGGTGCTTAGCGACAGAACAAACTCGCCACGCTGGGGGCGTCGGCTTCCCTGGATGTTATATGGGGCGATTCCGTTTGGAATCACGTTCTTTTTGCAGTGGCTAGTTCCTCGATTTAGCGCCAATGACTCTGCAAATCAATGGGGATTGTTCTGGTATTACATTGTCATTTCGATTTTGTTTAATTCGTTTTACACCGCTGTTAATTTACCCTACACCGCCCTAACTCCAGAACTGACTCAGGACTACAACGAACGCACTAATCTCAACAGCTATCGGTTTGCTTTCTCGATTGGGGGAAGTATCGTATCTGTGATTGTGTTCGGAATCATCGCCGCTTTGATTCCTAATGACCGCATCCAGCAATATTTGGTGATGGGCGTCGTTTGTGCAATCTTGTCGGTCTTACCGATTTATTGGTGTATTTGGGGGACACGCGATCGCATTTTGGCAAGGGCGGCACAAAATCCCACCTTTGAGCAACCTGTTTCCCTCCCAATTTTGCAACAAGTGCGGATTGTTTTGAGCAATCGCCCCTTTTTATATGTTGTTGGAATTTATCTATGTTCCTGGTTAGCTGTCCAGGTCACAGCAGCTATCATTCCTTATTTTGTTCTCAGTTGGATGCGCTTAAGCGATGCAGTCGTTGCCCAAGTCATTCTAGCGGTGCAGGGAACAGCATTGTTGATGCTCTTTATCTGGAGTAAGCTTAGCCAGAGATACGGTAAAAAAGCCGTCTATTTTATGGGAATGAGCGTGTGGATTATTGCACAGGCGGGATTGTTTTTCTTACAGCCCGGTCAAATTGCTTTCATGTACGTGCTGGCAGTGATGGCAGGTTTTGGCGTTTCTACTGCTTATTTAATCCCGTGGTCGATGCTGCCAGATGTAATTGAATTAGATGAACTAAAAACCGGACAGCGGCGGGAAGGGATTTTTTACAGCTTCATGGTGTTCCTGCAAAAAGTCAGTTTAGCTGTTGCCGTGGCGTTAGTCTTGAAAAGTCTGGAGTGGAATCAATATATTCGGTCTACCCCCGAGAACTTAGCCCCAATTCAACCGGATTCTGCACTTTTAGCGATTCGCATTGCCATCGGACCTCTACCAACAATTGCCCTAATTTGTGGATTAATTCTGGCATACTTTTATCCTCTGACTCGTGAGGTTCATGCCGATATCTTACTGAAACTGAAAGAACGGAAATTAAAGGCTCAATAGCTCTTATCAATGAACTTTTCGGTTTGAATGGGTGGGTTAGAAATTCACCCATTCAGAAAGGTTTTTTTCTGAATATTATGGACTTTATTGATTTTTTTTGGTGAACTGAAATTGATAAGGAAGAACTACCTGTTAATATTTTTTAGAGACAGATTTCCATTATCTAAGAATACCTTTTCAAGGCATAGCTAGTAGTTGCTTGCGATACATTTTTTAAAAAAATTGTTTTTCTTTAAAGTTTTAAGTTATTGCATAGAATACCAGCATCATTCATTTAGATAATCGCTAATTTAAGCATAAGAATCGCTACAACACGTCCAAAATCAAGCCAATCAATCTTTTAAGAAAAAAACAAATGGGGAAAAGGTAAAATTTTATTTACCCTTTCCCTAAAGGATTTCTTACCGGCACGAACTTATTTAAGCAGTTGTAAAGTAGAAATTAACCCATCCGGGTATTTCTCAAGCGCCTTTTGTTTGGCAACCTTGTGATCTACATCCAGAAAATACTCACCGCTATCTGCCTCAATCGCGATAAACCAGTCAGGATAATCCTTCATCAATTGGGGGCTAACTTGTTCAAAAATTGCGCGACAACGCTTAATAAAAGTGGGAATACCAGCGGGTGCTTTTCCAGTCATTGGTTGCCCGGTTCCGAAGAAAACGCGGGATTCCTTCTTAACCAAAGACTCAATTACATCGGCATCGGTTGGCAATGCTGCTGTAAGAACTTCGCTGCCTGATTGGGTGACTAGAACATCATCTTCTATGCGAATCCCGCGCACATCTTCAAAGTGAGAGAGGCGATCCCAATTCACCACATCCTGATATTTTGCTCGGAAATTGGGGTCATTTAAAATTGCCGGAACTCGATAGAATCCTGGTTCAATGGTGACTAACATTCCAGCGCGTAAGGGGCGATCGAGCCGCAGGTAAGCTAAACCAAAGCGATCGCTTCGAGTTCTCCCCTCTTCATACCCCGCCAAATCCCCCAAATCTTCCATATCGTGGACATCCAAACCCACTAAATGACCGATTCCGTGAGGGAAAAACAAGGCATGAGCATCCATTTCTACCAAATCTTCCGCACTGCCCCGCAGAATGCCTAAATCCACCAACCCTTGGGCGATCGCAGTCGCTGCCAATAGATGAATCTCCCGATACTCCACATCCGGGCGGATTTTGGCAATACAAGCATCGTGAGCCGCCAAAACCAAATTATAGATGTCTCTTTGGGTAGAAGAAAACTTCCCCGATACAGGCCAAGTGCGCGTGACATCTGCTGCCCAGCCCATTGATGTTTCAGCGCCCACATCCGCCAGCAGCAAGTCTCCCGATTGCAGGGGGTGCCAATACTGCTGATTGTGGAGAACCTCCCCGTGAACCGTGACGATACTGGGGTAAGCGCAGCTCATATTCTGTGAGATGATGACACTCTCCATTGCCGCACGCACACCTGCCTCCAACTTGGCGCTGGATGTGGCAGCCATTCCCGCTAAGTGAGCTTCCACGGTGACAGATGCAGCTTGTCGTAATTCTGCCAAAGCACCTGCATCGTGGCTGAGTCGCAAAAATATAATGGCTCGTGCTAACTCCCCATCAATTCCCTGAGATGCATTTGCGGATGCGATCGCTCGTTGCATTATCCGAGCTTGTTGCTGTCCAGTCGCGGCATCCTGCACGGAGATAGTCGCAGCATCGGCTGAGCGTGACGCCAATTCTGCCATCGAAAATGCCGCATCCGCGCCAATCGCCTGGGCAATTTCCTCACGTTTCGGCATTTCTCCATGCCAGAGGGCACTGGCAGGAGACTCATCATCCATAAACAATTCTAATTTCCCAGCTTCGAGTCGGATCGCCGTATTTTCCAGAGGTACCCCCGTAAAATAGAGGAAATGACTGCTGGCGCGAAATGGAAAAGTATTGGCTGGATAATTTCGGGAACTACTACGCCCAGACCAGAGAATAACTGGAAAATCAATTAACTCGGCAAGTCGTTGCCGCCGGTGAAGCAGAGTAGCGGCAAACGTGCGATTTCTCTGAAGTTGCATCATAGCGAGTAGCGGCAGTTTATGGCTTTTCCCTTTTGTATTTAAGTTTAACCTGAGCTAAAAAGCCATTACCCATTGGCTATAAACCGCCTCAAGACAATCGAGGACGTATCCCGTAATGCCGATAACGCCAATAATCGTGCAAAATTTTGTCGTGATCGAAGCATAAATCCGTGGGAATTCGCCAAGATTCAAAAATTCCAACCGCCTTGGCATCATCAGCAGCTTGAGGTTCGCCCGTTGCCGTTGCGATAAACACAACGCTCATCGTGTGACTTCGCGGATCGCGGCTGGGATCGGAATACACCTGGAATTGTTCAATTAACTCCACCTGTAAGCTAATTTCTTCCTGCGCTTCACGCCGCGCCGCCGCTTCTGCTTTCTCCCCGTAATCAATAAACCCACCCGGAATTGCCCAACCATAAGGTGGATTTTGGCGTTCAATTAATACAATCGGTCGATGCGGTCGATCGATCAGTTCAATAATGATATCGACAGTCGGAGCAGGGTTTCGGTAAGTCATTCTGAATATATTGCCCCCCAATGAGCGGGATCGAGGGAAAAAAGGCTGAATTTATTCTGCCGCGATCGCTGTCATTTATGACGGTTGAATTACCGAATGCAACCCGCCCTAGGAGTGAGTGTCAAACTTCTGCGTACCGTGATAATGTCAAATCGTTTGCATCCTCTCCATCAGGTTATTTATGCCGTTTCCTAGATCTAGTGGCATTTTGCTACACCCCACTTGTTTTCCTAGCCGGTTTGGCATCGGCGATCTCGGTTTAGAAGCTTATCGCTTTATTGATTTTTTGGTGGAGAGTTCCCAGCAATTTTGGCAGGTTTTGCCCTTAGGACCAACCGGCTATGGCAATTCTCCCTATATGTGCTATTCAGCATTGGCGGGAAATCCCTTACTGATTAGTCCTGAGAAGCTGCGCGACGAGGGGTTACTTACCGAGGATGATTTTTCTGGATTGCCAGAATTTTCCCTAGACAGGGTGGATTTTGAGCGGGCGATCCAGACCAAAATGCCTTTGCTCGCTAAAGCCTGCGAAAACTTTAAAAACCAGGCATCAACCTTACAGCAAAAGGAATTTGCAAGTTTTTGCAAGGCGGCTCATTGGCTTGATGACTATGCCTTATTTATGGCGATCCGGGAAGCTCAGGGACACGCTAGTTGGTATAACTGGGAACCGGAAATTGCTAAACGCCAACCGGAAGCCTTAGAACAGTGGCGGCAGCGGCTGAATGATGAGATTTATTACCACAAATACTTGCAGTTTGAGTTTTTCCGGCAATGGACTCAACTGAAAAGCTATGCCAACTTGGGCAGTATTGAGATTATTGGCGATATTCCAATTTATGTGGCTCACGATAGTGCCGATGTCTGGTCGCATCCAGATATCTTTTGCTTGGACGAACAGACGGGGGAACCGGCGCTGATGGCTGGAGTTCCACCGGACTACTTCAGCGCCACAGGCCAGTTGTGGGGCAATCCAGTCTATAACTGGGAAAAGTTACAGCAGCAAAACTTTAAGTGGTGGATACAGCGCTTTGAATCTTTGTTAGATTACATTGACATTATTCGGATTGACCACTTCCGAGGTTTCCAAGCCTACTGGGCAGTTAAGCAGGGCGAAACGACTGCTATGAATGGGGAGTGGATTGAGGCTCCTGGAGAAGCTTTCTTTAAGCTACTGAACGACAAATTAGGCAAGCTTCCTATCCTGGCAGAGGATTTGGGCGTGATTACCCCAGAGGTAGAGGCGCTGCGAGATAAGTTTGAGTTTCCGGGGATGAAGATTTTACAGTTTGCCTTTGGTTCGGATTCTGGCAACGGCTTTTTGCCTTTTAACTATCCGCGCAACTGTGTGGTTTACACCGGCACCCATGATAATGACACCACGGTAGGCTGGTTCTATCAACTTTCAGACTATGAAAGGGAGAATCTCCTGCGTTATGTGGGTTGCATCAGTTCCGACGGCATCCACTGGGATGCGATCCGGCTGGCGATGGCTTCGGTGGCAAATCAGGCCATTATTCCTTTTCAGGATCTTTTGGGATTGGGGGGCGATGCCCGAATGAATTTTCCCGGCAAAGCAGAGGGAAATTGGGAGTGGCGGTATCGACCTGAAGCCGTGAACCAAGAGATCGGCTATCGTCTCAAAACTCTAACTGAAACTTTCGGTCGCGCCCCAATTAAGAATCAGGACTGAGGGGTGAGGGGTGAGCAGTGAGCAGTGAGGACTGAGGACTGAGGACTGAGGACTGAGGACTGAGGACTGAGGGGTGAGGACTTGGGCGATCGCTTGCGTCACTGGTGTATATCGCGTGTCTTTGAAGAAAAGCGCGATCGCGTCTCGACCCTCACAGTTCTCAGCACTCATTAAGACCCAGGAGGATTAGCGGCAAAGGTTACTTCTCGAACTTTACCGGGGGCACCCAGTTTCTTTGCCTTTTCATCATTAAAAGCAACTAGGATACCACCCGCATTACCAGCTTTTACAATCAGTGTCTCCTCTGCAACCCAGATGCGCTGAGTGCCTTGGGGGAGCGTTCCCTCAAACTGCGTCTTGCCATCCACCACTACCCGAATCCATGATGGGGTTTTGACGGTTACGCCAACCCGTACCGGCTTACCCGTTTGACTGGTATTGCTGCTGAATACTGCTGGGGTAAACGGCCCTAGTTTTTCTTGCAAGTCTGTATTGGCTGCATTAGCTTTGGCGAGAGACTCTCTAGGCGATCGCTCTTGAGTCCCGCCCTTTCCTACTTCTAAAGCCGGACGATTCACCACGTAAGACAGACCGTTCACTGCACCAATCACCAGAAACACATAGATCAAGTAAAGGTGAATCGGTCGCAGCTGAGCTGATGGCAAATAATACCGCCAGGTCGGCTTAATGAGCTGGAAAATCGGCCCACTGGGAAAAGTGTCAGAATACTCTACCCCATCTAATCCCAGTGCATCAGCATACCGCTTGATAAACCCTTGAATATAGACGGGTTCAGGCAAGATTTCGCGCCTACCTTCCTCAATTGCCTTGAGCAGACGAACTTGAATCCTGGTTTTGTCGCCAACTTCCTCTAGGGACAGAGATTGTTCCTCACGCACCTGGCGGAGGCGAGACCCCAGTTCTTTTAGCTTCTCAATTTGTTGCTGTTGAAGATGAAGTGGATTCTCCTTCATACACGGCGCTCCTTGATGTCTGCTGGCACTTCTATTGATGTTAGATTGACTTGGTTTTGTAGAAAACTGATTTCAAAATCTTCAAGAAAACGATAACTACCAGGGAACATAGGCTCCCCTGTTCGTTTTAAACAAATGGGACCAATCGCGGCACGGTGTAGATGAATGACGGGATAGCCCAGTTGCTCGGCAATGCGTCGAATTTGTCGGTTTCTCCCTTCTGTAAGAATCACTTCCAAGCAGGTTTGAGAACCCCGCACATCCAAAACGCGAACTTGAGCAGGCAATGTCTTTTTCCCTGACAGTAGAATACCCTGACGCCAGGATTTTAGTACCTCTTCTGGGGGATGACCCTGAATCCAAACTTGGTAAGTTTTAGGAAGATGATATCGAGGATGGGTCAAGCGTAGCGTCATTTCACCGTCATTTGTGACCAATAACGCGCCGGTGGATTCGGCATCTAGACGTCCAACTGGATGCAATCCCTGACCTTCTCGGAGTGCAGGAGGCAGTAAATCAAGAATCGTGCGGCGCTTTTGAGGATCGCGGCACGTAGAAACTACCCCAGCAGGTTTGTAAAGCAAGATATAGAGCATTTGAGGACGATGAGCTGGGAGTACAAGTTTGCCATCAACTTCAATCCGGTCTTGTTCTGGATTTGCTGTTTGCCCCAGATGCACAACAGTACCATTGACCCGCACGCGCCCTGCTTCAATCATTTTTTCAGCTTGGCGGCGGGAGGCAATACCCCATTGGGAAAGAATTTTTTGTAGCCTTTCGGCCATAGGCGAAATCGAGCGACGAATGAATAAAGGTTAGGGCTTAGCTTGTTGAGGCAGTGCCTCGGCTAGACTATTAGGGATTTTTGATCTTAGATTTAGGATTTTGAAGGAATCGCCAGTCTAAAACCCAAAATTGACCTCTAATTAGACTATGTACAAATATTACAGGAAGAAAGCCATTGACATCTAAGCAAGGGAGCAGGATTATCAGCACAACATTATCACCAGCGTTGCGGCTGTGGTTGCGATCGCAAGTTTCGCAAGTTGAAAACCTCCAGTTTAAAATTTCCGGAGGCGATCGCCAAATCCTTACAGGTTATATCCCTCAAGTTTTTATTGCCGCCAACCATGCAGTGTATCAAGGACTGCATCTGTCACGCATTCAGTTAACCGGAGAAAACATTCGCATCAACCTGGGTCAAGTTCTTAGAGGTAAACCTTTACGCCTTCTCGAACCCATCCCCGTTTCCGGTGAGCTAATACTAGAGGAGACAGACCTTAAGGCATCTCTCCAAGCACCCTTATTCGCCACTGCTTTAACTGATTTACTGGGGACACTACTCCAAGCAGTTCCAACGCACCCAGATGACATCTTAAAAGACCAGCAAATCAGTTGGCAACAGATTACCATCGATCCGGAATGTTTGAAACTCAGCGGCACTTTAACAGACCCATCGGGTAACGCTACACCTCTAGTGCTGCGGACAGGTCTAAAGTTAGCTAGCCCTCACGAACTGCTTCTAGAGTCCCCCTGTATCGAGACGCAACAGGAACTGCTGCGAGGCAATTTGGATGAATTCAAGATAGATTTAGG
The DNA here is from genome assembly GCF_014695635.1 of Coleofasciculus sp. FACHB-712. Classification (NCBI taxonomy): domain Bacteria; kingdom Bacillati; phylum Cyanobacteriota; class Cyanophyceae; order Coleofasciculales; family Coleofasciculaceae; genus Coleofasciculus; species Coleofasciculus sp. FACHB-712. The sequence continues at coordinate 11,166 of NZ_JACJOQ010000193.1, forward strand.
CCCAGAAGTAGATATTCAGGAATTAACTGTGATTCCGGGTCAGTTAGTTTGTCGCGGACGGATTAATGTCATTCCAGCCGAATAAAAATAGGACTTAGGAGTTAGGACTGAGGGCTGAGGACTGAGGAGTTAGGACGGAGGGTTGGCTAGGACTGAGGTACACAAAAGAGGCAGATAAAAGAGATTTTCACTACTAAACTTTGCTTACCAATTGCCTCAATCGTGTGCCCCAATCGTGTAGAAAGACTTTTCTAGCGGGGTAATAAAGGTAACAAGAGTGTGACGAAATAATACACCAGGGGAGCGGTAAACACGTAACTATCAGCCCGATCTAAAATGCCGCCGTGACCCGGAATCAGTTGCCCTGAGTCCTTTACCCCAGCATCTCGCTTCATCATCGACTCCGTTAAGTCTCCCAGCAAGCTCGCAATCCCAACCAGCAGCCCTAAAGCCAAGCCACTGAACTGCCAACTGGGCCAATTCAGATACCAAGCTCCAGCAATTGCCACTACCACACTGCCAAGAACCCCAAATACAGCTCCTTCGACAGTCTTTTTGGGGCTAATCTCAGAAAGGCGCGTGCGACCAAAGAATTTACCAAAGATGTAAGCACCGATATCAGCAGCCCAAATACAGAGGAAGGCCAAAAGCGTTGCCGTCAAACCTTGGGGCAAAGTGCTAAGTTCGTGCCAGGAAGCGGGCAAATAGCCATTCAATGGCTCTGCAATCGCGATCGCGGGAGCGAGTCCGACGCGCAGGCGCACCCAGTAGCTGGGCAGATAGCCGCCGTAGAACAACCCCAATATAGAGGCGGAAATATCGGCAATTGTGGCAAGCTTGGGCTGAAACAGAAGATAGAAACAAATCAACGTTCCTGCCAGGGGAAACATGGCATCTGTCAAGGCTGGTGCCAGAGACGCTGTGATTAACAGAACTTGGCTTACTACCAGAGTAGTTTTACCAGCGGGTGCCATGCCCTTGGCTCGCGCCATCTGAAAATACTCTAACTGACCGAGATAGACGATGATGCACAGACCAACTGTAAAGAACCATCCTCCAAAAAAGAGCATCAGGAGGGCGACAGCGATCGCGACGATTCCACTAAAAATACGAGACCAAGGCATAAGATGCGCTCTTGAGACCGCAACAACGAAGTTAATCTAGTCTTAATAAGATTAAGAATTACTTTTGCACACTTTAACCGATCTAAAACAGATTTAGGCAATTGGTGCCGTTAATTTAGAATAAAGCCAACGCTTTTTTTCAGCATCCTGCTCATTTCTCCTGACACCGTTCGTCAATCCCGACAAAAAATAAATTTCTTGATGGTACGCATCTTAACGGGAATTTTTGTGTTCTCAATCGTCAAGAATGCTGCTCTAGCCTTTAGATTAAGATTTTCAATCCAGTTTCTCGCCACTCAAGATAAAAATTGGATTGACTGCGGCAAAGATCTGATGGGTGCCTCGCGTTTCCAAACGATTGACGGCAGATTGAACCACCTCGATATTTCGAGCTTGTAATTCGGCGAAGCCTTCGGAAACGGCATAGAGACTTTCTAGATTAGCCGCCGTTGCAACCACCCTACCTTGGGGTTCTAAGTATTGCCAAACGACCTTGAGAATATCCTTGATGGGTTGTCCGCCTTCGATGCAAACCCGATGGGGGGGAATGGGTAAGTCTTTTAGGCACTCTGGGGCGCTTCCTTCAACGACTTCGACATTACGAACCCCAAAGCGATCGCAGTTACGACGAATCAAACTTGCCACTTCCTCATCGCGTTCTACGGCAATAATTCGACCTTTCGGACACAATAAGCCGGTTTCTACGGGGATCGTGCCGGTTCCCGCGCCAATATCCCACAACACAGAATCGGGTTTGAGTCTGAGTAAGGAAATCAACAGCAACCGCACCTCGCGCTTGCTGAGGGGAATACCGGGCAACCGCTCGAAGAGGTCATCTGGGATACCAGGAGTTACGTAGGGCCACATAGAACGTTTTGAGTTTAAAGTTTAGAGTTTTGAGTTGTAGAGACGCGATTTATCGCGTCTGAGTTTTGAGTTTAAGCCTGTCTCCAATTAGCGAACAACCTTTAACGTTTTGAGGGTCGGATCGCTACAACCCGTAATACTTCCACCCAAGGCGAGAATCTGTTGCAGGTAATCCAAGGCGGAAGGAGCGATCGCTTCCCCTGGCATCAACACGGGAATTCCAGGTGGATAGGGACAAATAAGTTCGGCGCTGATGCGTTCTACAGTCTTGTCCACCGGCAGCGTTTGGGTTTGGGCAAAAAATGCTTGGCGGGGAGAGATAGAAGGATGAAGCACGAAGGATGAAGGATGAATCTGAAGAAATTCAGCTTTCCACCGGGTGAAAACATCCAGGTATGGGGCTATTGATGTGGTGGGCGATCGCTCCTGCACTAAAATTCGGAGTGCCGATACCATCTGCACAATATCAGATGGAGTGTTTCCCAAACTGATGATAAAAGTCAAACTGTGCAGCGATGGTAACTCAGCAGTCACGCCTAGCTGTTGATGGAGAATTTCATCCGCTTCAAATCCCGTCCAACCTAAGTCAGAAACCTTAACACTCAGCCGCGTTTTGTCAAGGGCAACAAAACCCGGTGTTTTGGCAGTTTTTAACACGGATAACCCAGAAATTTGGCTAATTTGGGTAATCGCTTCCTCAGCTAACTGTAAGGTTTTCGCCATTAGCGCTTCCCCGTGCAATGCCATTTGCTGACGCGCTGCATCCAGCGAAGCCAGCAACAAATAGCTGGGGCTGGTAGATTGTACCAGTTGTAAAGCTTTGCTCAAGCGATCGCGATTGACTCGATTGCCTTGGACGTGCAGCATTGATGCCTGGGTGAGTGCCCCCAGTACCTTGTGGGTGGATTGTACCGTTAAGTCGGCTCCAGCGGCGAGGGCAGAAGTGGGCAAATCTGGATGAAAGGCAAAATGGGCACCGTGGGCTTCGTCTACGAGCAAAGGGATACCGTGCTGATGAGCAATTTGCGCGATCGCTCTGATATCCCCGCAAACGCCATAGTAAGTCGGGTAAACCATCATCACCGCCTTGGTGTCCGGATGCTGTTGCAGGGCGTCTGCTACCGCCGATGGGGTGATACTGTGGGCAATATTTAGCTCTAGGTCGTATTCTGGATTCACAAAAATCGGAATCGCACCCGAAAGGATTAAGCCGTGGATTGCCGAGGAATGGATATTCCGAGGCAGAATAATTTTGTCTCCCTCGCTACAAGTGGCTAAAATTGCCGCCATTAATCCACAAGTCGAACCATTGACCAAAAACCAAGTGCGTTCTGCCCCAAACGCTGCCGCTGCCAGTTCCTGGGCTTCTTGGATCACGCCCTCTGGGGCAAACAAGTTATCTAACTCCGGTAATTCTGGTAAATCTGCTGGAAACACGGCGGTTCCGAGCAAATCCGCTAACCGTTGGGAAATTCCTTGCCCCCGCTTGTGTCCGGGCGTGTAAAAGGGTGCATGATGCTTCTTGGCGCACGCTTGAAGGGCGTCCACTAATGGGGTAGTTGTTTGAGACCCTGGGATAAAATCCATGCTGGAAATTTTTCTAAAATCGGTGATATCCGGAAGGTAAGCGGGGGAGAAAATCCGAGCGCTTTTTGCCTTTGCCGGTTTAGGATAGATCGTTTCTGCCCAACAATTTCGTTGGGGCAGTTCAACTTGCATCGAAAAGCGATCGCAGACGAGTTAATGCGTTCTCAATACCTGCTACAGTAATGAGTTTGGATGCGGTTGGATGAATCTTCAAGTGTAAGTGTTGCGGAATGTCGTTATTCCGGGGGATGTCATTGTTATGCGTTCTTACCTATTTTGATAGGGTTAAATTGTTCAATGCGATCGCCATGATTAATCCCAGTCCTAATCCTATCCCCCAACCAAGCATCCCCAGCCCGATCCCCGGATCGGAGCCTAATCCGATTCCTGGATCGCCGCCAGAAGTACCAGAACCCGTACCGGGACCTGTACCAGAACCCATTCCCTCACCTGTGCCAGAGCCAGTGCCAGCCCCCGTTCCCCAGCCGATTCCCTCACCTGTGCCAGAGCCAGTGCCAGCGCCCATTCCCCAGCCGGTTCCAGGTCCAATTCCTCAACCGATTCCTGAACCTATCTAATTGATTCTACCCAGTTTTACCTCTTGAACTAAGATGCTTAGAGCCGGAATTGTCGGACTTCCCAACGTCGGAAAATCTACCTTATTTAACGCCTTGGTTGCCAATGCCAAGGCTGAAGCTGCCAATTTCCCTTTTTGCACCATCGAACCCAATGTTGGTGTCGTGTCGGTGCCAGATGAACGGTTAAACGCCCTGGCTAATATTTCCAGTTCGGCGCAAATTATCCCGACACGGGTTGAGTTTGTGGATATTGCTGGTTTAGTGAAAGGTGCTAGTCAGGGGGAAGGACTGGGTAATCAATTTTTGTCCCACATTCGAGAAGTTGATGCCATTGTTCATGTAGTGCGCTGTTTCGAGAATGATGACATTATCCACGTTGCTGGATCTGTTGACCCAGCGCGAGATATTGACATTATTAATTTGGAGCTTGCTTTAGCAGATTTATCTCAAGTGGAGCGACGTATTGAGCGCACCCGCAAAGCTGCCCGTACCAGCAAAGAAGGACAGATTGAACTCGCTGCGCTAGAAAAATTGAGCGCTTTATTAAATGAGGGCAAACCAGCGCGGCGGGC
>NZ_JACJOQ010000194.1:0-1980 GCF_014695635.1 Coleofasciculus sp. FACHB-712
GCTGGATCGAATTGATGATCGGAACCGAATTTTCCAGTTAATAATCCTTGAGCTAGAGACGAATACGCAAGAATTGAAATCTTGTTTTCAACGCAGTAAGGCATGGCATCCTTCTCCACCCAACGCCAAAATAGGGAATAAGGCGGTTGCAAACTATCAATGCGTCCATACTGGGCGGCTTCTTCCAATTGGGCGCGGGAGAAATTAGAAACGCCAATTGCCCGAATTTTACCTTGTTCCTTCAGATGGTTGAGGGCGCTCATGGTTTCTTCAATAGGGACTATTTCGCTTTTGAACACCCCAGAGGGCCAGTGAATTTGGTATAGGTCGATATAGTCGGTTTTTAGGTTTTTGAGAGAGCGATCGCACGCTTCAATCACTTGGTCGTACTTGAGATGATTGGCAAACACCTTGGTTGCATAAACCGCTTGGTCGCGCACATCTGAGAGCGCTTGGGCGACAATCTGCTCAGAGTGCCCCTCACCGTAGACTTCAGCGGTGTCAACGGTGGTGATACCGGCATCAAATGCCTCCCGGATTGCTTTGATCGTGTCGCTGTCTTCAATTCCCACCCACATCTTTTTGCCAGCTTGCCATGTGCCCATGACAATCGGAGAGATTTGAATGTCGGAAGTGCCTAAGTGTCGTTTTTCCATACGTCAATCCTGGTTTATCGGCTTCTGTCTTCATATTAGGCAACACTTGGGGGAAGGGGGACGCGATCGCTTGCTTCGTTTTCAACATCAAATCTGCATCAAATCGGCATCAAAGTAACGATGTTAACTGACCTGTCGTGTAGTCGCTGTTAGCCTGGAATTAGAATATCCGAGACTTATGCAATCCACGACGACCACTACAACCACAACTCACGCCCTCAAAGAATGGGCGGTTGCTGTCGATGCCTTAGAACAAGGCAAAACAATTATGCTGCTACGCAAAGGCGGCATCCGCGAGGAAAACAACCGCTTCACCGTTGCCGAAACAGAAGTTTTGCTCTACCCGACTTATGAACATCAACAGCCCGATTTGCTAAAAAGCGAATATTCCAATCTGGTGCAATCCGTCGCCTCCGGTTGGCATCCAGAAACCATCCGAATCGGTGCTTGGGCTGAAATTACTGATATTTTGCCTGTGAGTGAAGAATCAGCGGTGAGAGGGCTGCTACCGTACCATATTTGGAACGAGCAATTTGTCAGCGATCGCCTTAAATGGAAGCCGCGTCAGCCGATTTATGTGCTGCTACTCCGCACTTACAAACTGACTCAAGCGCAGATTATCGCTTACCACCCGGAATATGGAGGTTGCAAGTCGTGGATCGATCTGGCAAGCGCGATCGCATTTGAGGATGCAAAACCTGTTTTAGATGATGCAGAATATGCTCAGCAAGTCACAACAATTCGGCAAATAGCTAATTGGTGAGAAGTATTCCATTATCCGCTATGTCAAATCTGGTTAATTCGCCGTAATTCTCCGGAACCCCACCCCGCCATCTCCTGCGGCTCCGGCTCCCCTCCTCGCAAGCGGGGAGGGGCTGGGGGTGGGGTTCTTTTATTATGGAAACCGGACATATTACCCATTACCAGGCATTGAATGCGTCAGCGGTAACTCTAAAGTAAACGTTATCTCTTCAGAAGCACTCCTGACTCGAAGAATGCCGCCTAAATGTTGGGTGAGTTTCTGCACCAGCGCTAATCCTAAACCAGTTCCGCCCTGCTTCCAGCGATCGGCACGGGGAATGCGGTAAAACTTGTCAAAAATGCGGGGTAACTCTTCAGGCGGAATCTCGACCCCAGAGTTGCTCACCTTAATTTGCATCATTGCTGAAGCGGCACGAACTGTTACTGTAATGCGTTCTCCCGGTGGGGTATACTTGCACGCATTATTGAGCAACTCTGTCAAAATTCGCTCCACACTGGCTAATTCCGAGACTAGGGTGGGCAAGTTTGAGGGAATATCAACCTGTAAGATTTGTTCGCGTTC
>NZ_JACJOQ010000195.1:0-2833 GCF_014695635.1 Coleofasciculus sp. FACHB-712
GCCCAGGGATCGCGGAAGAACTGGCGACCCGTTTCTTCATAAACTTTGCTTAACTGATCCCGCAACCAATCTAGGGCATTCCGCAGGGGACGCCGCCATTTCTGATGCCAAACGCCACCTTCGCCACCGCAACCGCAATCATCCTGCCATCGATTCACTCCGTGAGCGCAACTCCAAGCCGTGACTGGCTTCAGTTCCACTTCCCAGGTGGGAGGATTCAGACTCAGGTAATGGGCATAGTTGGTGACAGTCCAGCCGCGCCGGGGAAACTCTTCTACAAAGGCGAAGGCTAAGGTTTTCTCTGTCCCGCTTTTGTGGTGTCCAAAAGTTTCGCCATCTGTGCCAACAGAGATGAGCTGCGAAGCCCGGCGATCCCCGCGCACGGCTGAACCGATGCGCCCAGCTAGCGTACCCGCCCAGCCCAGCACATCGTTAAATCCCATGTCCCGCGAAATCGGGCCATCGTAGAAAAAGATATCGATGTAAGGGGTATTTGGGGTTTCGTTGGTGGGGAATGAATACTCAGGGCTAAGGGGTGAATCTTGTGTGCTGAGTGTGGGTTTCAGATAACAGCGATAGGGACGGGTAGGATCGATTTGAGAACCGCCCACTTCCAACCACTGAGTCACTGGCTGCTCGTCTGTGGGGATCGGTCGGCAACGTTCAGCTTGAGAAGGTGCTAAAACAATGAATTTAATTCCTTCTGCAACTAATGCTTCTAAGGTTGCATAGTCTACGGCAGTTTCAGCCAGCCACATTCCTTCGGGATCGCGCCCGAACCGGGAGCGAAAGTCTTCTTTACCCCAGCGAATTTGGGTGTACTTATCCCGCTCGTTGGCAAGCGGCATGATGATGTGATTGTAGACTTGCGCGATCGCATTGCCGTGTCCGTTCAGGCGATCGCTACTTTTGCGATCCGCTTCCAGAATTCGCTGATATACCTCCACGTCGTAGCGTTCCAGCCACGACATCAATGTGGGACCAATATTAAAGCTGAAATACTCATAGTTATTCACGATCCCCACGACTTCGCCCCGGTCATTTAGCACTCTGGCAAAGGCATTCGGGCGATAGCATTCATGGTGAATCCGCTCATTCCAATCATGGAACGGAGACGCACTCGGCTGCCGTTCAATCGCATCTAGATAAGGGTTTTCGCGGGGCGGTTGGTAAAAATGACCGTGAACCGTAACATAAACGCCGGTAGCCGTTTGCAGGGGATCGGTTGCTACACTGGTGTTTGCTGTTCCCTCAGCAGAATACTGTGAAGCTGGTCTTTCAGCAGCAGAAGTCATAGGATCGCATCCAAAATTAGTAAAAAATTAGGGTCAATAACTTATCCAGATAGACTGAGCATCCCCGCGTTTACTTGAACGCCAGGGAAACAGCAAGTTAAATCAGTCCATCTGGAGAAGGCGAAGACTCACCACCCAAACATGGTAAAGACTCTTGGGGGCGAAGCCTTCTCTCCTTAAATGGGGGGATCAAAGCAATCGGTTTAACATCCAATTATTTTGCCCGTACCGATGAGCAACTGCCTGTGCCCCATGCCGGTAACGGTCAATGAACAAAATTGAAAAGCCAGGATAGTTACTTGTTACTTACATGATTCAAGCGTAATGCTGCCATGCTTGGAACACTAACTTCATGCAAATGAATAGTAAATTAACTTTGCTTAAGGAATCCTGCATCTAAAGAAATATTCTGTTACATACTCAAAGACTGAAACAAGCCAGAACACTCAACAAGCGGCTATCCTAGACACGAGCTAAATACGAATAATTTGGATGCTGTCTCTAAACACGCTTTTTTCCATTCTTTTGTTGTTTATCCCTATTTCCATTACGGCCCACTTTCTGGAATGGGGATCGTCAGTCGTCTTCATCACCGCTTGTCTGGGGATCATTCCCCTTGCCGCTTGGATGGGCACCGCCACAGAGGAAATCGCGGTTGTTCTTGGCCCCTCCTTGGGAGGACTGCTGAATGCTACTTTTGGCAACGCCACCGAACTAATTATCTCCCTCGTTGCCCTCAACGCGGGGCTGGTGGATGTCGTCAAAGCGAGTATCACCGGCTCTATTATCAGCAACTTACTCCTGGTCATGGGCTTTTCCATGCTATTGGGGGGCTTGCGCTTCAAAGAGCAGGAATTTCAGCCAATGGTGGCAGGGGTAAATGCCTCGGCAATGAACCTAGCAGTGATTGCAATGCTGTTACCAACCGCGATGGACTATACCTCCACCGGGATTGATGAAGCCATCGTCCAGCAACTTTCGGTCGCCGTTGCCGTAGTATTAATCGGAGTCTATGGGTTGACGCTGCTATTTTCGATGAAGACCCACAGCTATCTCTACGATGCGGGTGTGGCAGAACAGGAGATACTCACTGAGTTAGCTGAGTCAAATCTCGCTCCAGAAGATCCGGAACATAAAGTTAACCTGCCCCTATGGATTGGAGTGCTATTAGGCGCAACGCTACTGGTTGCGGCGGAGTCGGAACTATTGGTTTCCTCCTTGGAAGAAGCCACCTCCCAACTGGGTCTGACGGCGCTGTTTACAGGGGTGATCCTGGTTCCGATTATTGGCAATGCTGCCGAACACGCTACCGCTGTCACCGTAGCGATGAAAAATAAGATGGATCTTTCTATCTCAGTGGCGGTGGGTTCTAGCTTGCAGATTGCCTTATTTGTGGCTCCGGTTCTCGTTCTGACAGGTTGGGCGTTGCACAAACCGATGGATTTGGACTTCAACCCGTTTGAATTGGTGGCAGTGGCGGTGTCGGTACTCATTGCCAATTCGATTAGTTCTGATGGCAAGTCGAACTGGTTAGAAGG
>NZ_JACJOQ010000196.1:0-2476 GCF_014695635.1 Coleofasciculus sp. FACHB-712
CTGTGTTTGGAATCAATACACGATTCGCCTCACCCAATCCAGTAACGGCAGCTATCGGGATGAGGTTCGCAATCAGCTACAGCAGCAAGGCGTTAGTTCGATGGTTTACTATCCCCTGCCTTTACACCTACAGCCGGTCTACAAGAATTTAGGCTATAAATCTGGGGACTTCCCTGTGGTGGAGCAAGTCTGTCACGAGGTTTTGGCCTTGCCCATGTTTCCAGAACTTTCTCTGGCGGAACAGGAGCAAGTGGTTTACAGCTTGAAAGATTGCTTGGGATAAGTTTTGAGTTTTGAATTTTGAGTTTTGAGGGTTGATTGATTAACCTCGATTTCTGGCGTAGGGGCATGGCGCTGCCATGTCCCTACAGAACGTGCATCAGTGTAAGTTTTTTAATCCACGTTCCTTAGCCAAGATTTATTCAAAATTCAAAACTCATCACTCATCACTCCGACCGCTTAGGGATTACGCATGAATGCGTTCGCGGCTGACAGTGGATAGTGCTTCCACCAAGCTACGAACAGCCGCTACCATCGCGACTTCACTGTTGAGTTGGTTGATGGCAGAACCGACGCCGACACCCGCAGCACCGGCAGCGATCGCCATCGGTGCAGTAACGCTAGAAATTCCGGAAGCACACAGGACTGGGACGGAAACAGCGCGGGAAATTTCGTAAGCTGCTGCTAAGGTAGGAGCCGCTTTTTCAATCAGTCCCAGCGTACCGGCGTGAGTCGGGGTTGAGGAAGTGCCTCCTTCGGTTTGGATAATATCGGCACCGGCTTTTACCAATGCTTCTGCGAGTTGAACTTGCCGATCTAGCTCCAGAATATGGGGCACGGTGACAGACAAGGTAATATTTGGCAGCAGCGATCGCGTTGCTTGCGTCAGCGCCAACACTTCTTCTGCTTCAAACCGCCGTCCCTGCGCGTAAAAACTATCAAAGTTGCCGATCTCAATCAAATCCGCTCCAGCTTCCACTGCGATCGCAAACAGTTCTGGTTCTACTGCTGATACGCAAATTGGCAGGCTTGTCAACTGACGAGCCAACCGCACCAAATTGGGTTCTGCGGCAATATCGACGAAAGTAGCACCGCCTAAGTCGGCTGCCTTAACGGTGGCAGCAACTCGCTCCGGATTGAAGTTATTCAATCCGGTAATAATTTTTAAAGCACGACCTTGGTCAAAGACACGCTGTAGTGTAGTATTCATGGTCATAAGCCCGATTTGGCTCGCAAATTTTGCATCTTAATTGTACAGACCGAATCATCCGGTCTCTACATTCAGAACGATCTACCTGGGAATATTACTGCGGAAGGTTGTGCATCCCCGCTGATTGCCATACCATCAGGAAATAAAAATTACGCTCTGCTTTTTATCACAACTGGGATCTAGACTAGGAGCATAGCGCAGATCCTGCCCCCCTCCTGCCCTCCTCCTGCCAGTGACGGTCATGAATTTTCCACCCACAAATCTGTCAACTTTTCACTCAGATGTTTTACAGCAAACTGAACTAGGGCAGCTGTGTGGTACCGAGCAGTTGTTCCGCGATCGCTATGAGATCCTGCGAATGTTGGGAAGAGGTGGCTTTGGTATCACCTTTTTAGCCAGAGATGCCAACTTGCCAGGCGATCCTTTGTGCGTGATTAAGCAGCTGTGTCCCAAGTTTAGCGATCCGATTGGACTGCAAACAGCGCGGAAACGCTTCGAGCAAGAAGCAAGAACCCTCAGTAAGTTGGGCAGCCATTCCCAAATTCCCATGCTGCTAGATTACTTTGTAAACGAGGGAGAATTCTATTTAGTTCAAGAATATGTACGAGGGTATACCCTCGCACGCTTGGTGCGGCGCGGAGGTCCCTTATCGGAAGAGGGCGTTAAATATTTCCTTCGTCAAATCCTGCCATTGTTGCAGTACATCCACGGCAATAATGTAATTCACCGCGATATTAAGCCCCAGAACATCATCCGTTGCCAGGACGATGGGAGGCTGGTGCTGATTGACTTTGGAGCTGTCAAAGAGGAGATGGTTCCTTTAAGCGATACAGGAGGTCAGAAGCAAACCACCCAGTTTATCGGCACGGTTGGATTTGCACCGCCGGAACAATTTTCACTGCGTCCTGTTTATGCCAGCGATATTTATTCGTTAGGCGTAACGTGTCTTTACTTGTTGAGTGGGAAAGCACCGCTAGAATTTGATAGCGATCGCTCTACGGGTGAGATTCAGTGGCAGGATACGATATCAGTCAGTAAAGACTTTGGCAAAATTCTCAACAGAATGCTGAAAATCTCTTTACGCGAACGTTATCAATCTGCAACAGCGATTATGCAGGCATTTGGCTGGGAATCGCCTCAAGACAATTTAGCGCAGTTTATGACAACTCAGCGTCCTTCAGGGAAAGATTCAGATAAGAAAAAATCAGAAGCAAATTCACCAAATTATGTTTCTCCTACCGCCAGAACAGCGATCGCGCTTCGAGA
>NZ_JACJOQ010000197.1:0-11757 GCF_014695635.1 Coleofasciculus sp. FACHB-712
CTTTTAGCGTGTGTTGTTTCATAATTAAAAATTAAAAATTAAAAACTAAAAATTGAAGAAATTCTCCTAATTTTTAATTTTTAATTTTACATTTTTAATTTTTAGAATCTCTCCCCAATTCCAAAGTGGAGGCGGCTGTCCCCTTCGTTATTAAAACCATAGTCGATACGAATCGGGCCGAGGGGAGATTGCACGCGGACGCCAAGACCATAACCAAAGCCGCTTCCGGGCTTACCCCGCACCCCAGCCGGATCTCCGGGCACGGTGCTACCAGTCCCGAAATCGGTTGCGGCATCGACAAACAAAGCACCACCCACAATCGAGAAAATCGGGAAGCGATACTCTGCGGTCGCTTGGATAAAGCTGCGACCGCTGCCGACATCTCCTTCCTCAAAACCCCGCACCGAGTTACTACCGCCTAGAGAGAAAGCTTCATAGGGAGGTAAATCGCCGAGGACGGTTCCGGCTTGAACGTTGAAGGCGAGCGCTTGTGGCCCTGGGGAGAAGTTCGTATATCTGACAGGAAGATAGTAGCTATAGCTACCGCGCAGACGGTTAAACAGAATCCCTCCCACACCTACAGGGAGAGACTGTTCAACGCCTAGGCGCAGTAGAGATCCAGAGGTCGGAATTACGGCGCTGTTACGGCGATCGCGCACAACCCCAAATTGCAGGGTCAACAAGTCGTCTTTCCCTTCCCCACTAAAGCTCAGGTCGTTGCCTAGCTCATCCTTCGGGCTAATGTCGCCGTCGGAATTTCGGATCGAAACCCGTTGATACTGCAAGCCCAGACTCGCTCTCCATTCTGGATCTGCAAAAACATCGCGGGAAAGCGGACGAGTAAAGGTGACGCCACCCCCCAATCGCAGGACGCGGGGTCTGTCTCCATCGGGCAATTCCACCTCTGTGTCACCGCCATCAAAAATCAGCGAAATGGATCGGCGTCTGAACCCATTGACGGTGTAGGAGGTCCGGTAAGGATCGCCAGCAATCCAGGGATCTGTGAAGTTGACATCAAATAGCAGTTCTCGCTGACCGACCTGCAACTCTGCCCCCAGCTTCTGGTTATTACCCCCCAGATTTTGCTCTTGATAGCTAATGGTGCCGAATAATCCACTGGCGGAACTAATCCCAGCACCCGCCGCCACTGAGCCGGTGTTCTTCTCAATCACGTCCACGACCACCACTACTTTGCGCGGATCTTGCCCCGGTCTGAATGAGAGTCGCACATCTTCAAAGATACCTAAGCGAAAGACTCGGCGCAGATCCCTTTCGGCTTTCGTCCGGTTAAAGACTTCTCCAGAATTCAGTTCAATTTCTCGCGTGATGATGAAATCGCGGGTGCGACCCCGGATGGGTTGACCTTCATCATTTGCGGGTTGTCCGTCTTTGTCGAGAAAGCGGACTTCGATATCCTCAATCAGTCCTTCTGCTACCTCTAGACGTACCGTGCCATCCTCAGCAATCTGGGGTGCGGCAACTACTTGTGCCAAGTCATAGCCGTTTTCTTTGTACCACTGGTTTATTTTTTTAATGCCTTCTTGCAGTTCGCGGATGTTGAGGGTGCGACCATACTGAGACGCGAAGGCGTCATCGATTACCTTTTGGGGGAGTGCCCGCTGATTTTGGTCGGCAGGGACGGGGACAACCACTACCTGACGCAAAACTGGGTTAGGTTCTACTACAAAGACGACACGGACACCCAGGGGGGTATCCTGTGGCTCTACTCTGGCGTTGCTGAAAAAACCTGTAGCGTAGATGGCATTCACATCTTCCTGTAACTGGCTCCGGGTCGCCGTTTGTCCGGGTCGGGTGCGAATTGCCTCATAAACTTCGTTTTCGAGATCCCCTTCTACGCCAGTAACAACGACTTCACCCACTAGCACTCTGGCTTCTGGCTGGTCAGTAGGCGCAGGTTGTACCGTTTCAGGCGTTGTTGCAGGTTGTCCACCTTCAGGGGTTGGTACAGGTTGTTCCCGTGGCTCTGGCAACTCAAGATTCGGCTCACCAGTCGTCCCCGGCGTGAGATCGAATTCAATGGTATCTGGCGTTTCTTGTTGCGGTGTTGATTCTTCGCCGGTGCGCGGAACCACTGGCTCTGTTTCCGGCGTGGGAGAGGATGGAGATTGGGTTGTGGGAGTTTGGCTGAGTACGGATGAGGGGGATTTTGCCCCTACAGGCTCTTTTGTTGTTGGAACGCTCATGGTGTTAACCACCACGTTATTGGCTGGTGGCGGTTCCCGACGACTGCTACTGGCAACCTCTACGCGCTCCGGTTTAACTGGGACGTTAACTGGGACGTTAACTGGAGCGGGTGCGGTGGTGGAGCGTGTAACAATCTCAGTGAGGCTGGACGACGGTCTAAGCGCTCTCCCAGGCGGTGTCGTCTCTGGGGCACTCACAGCATTGACGACTACGTTATTGGTTGGTTGAGATTCTGGGCGATCGCGTCCTGCGTCAGCCTGGGTCTGCTCAACATAATCGCCATACCACGCTGTTCTCTCGGAGGTGTCCGACGAAGAATTTGTCGTTTGCCCTCTGGCAGGAAATGCTACACAGCAGGCAGATGAGGCAGCCAAAATCGTCAATAAAAAGGGAGATAAGCGCATTCTTTTACTCGTTTTCGACACTTCCACACACATTGAAAATACAGACAAAAGTTAAAAAGCAAAAAGTCAAAGAAAGAATTTTTTTGCTTTTACTTTTTACGATTTACCTGTTCGAGAACTCTTTTTAGAACTTGCTGGTAGGCGTCTTCCACCTGCCCCAAATCCCGACGGAACCGATCTTTATCCAGCACTCGCCGGTCTGGATCGTCTTCAGACTCATCCCAAAGACGGCAGGTATCGGGGCTGATTTCGTCTCCCAGTCGTATCTCGCCATGCCGGTCAACGCCAAACTCCAACTTGAAATCCACTAGGGTAATCCGACATTGGTGAAAAAAGTCTCTGAGGATTTCGTTAATCCGCAAGGCGCTACTTTGTAATTGGTCAAGCTGTTCTGGTGTCGCTAATTTCAATAACATCAAGCGATCGCGTGTTAACAAAGGATCTCCGAGATCGTCATTTTTAAAATAAAATTCCACCAGCGGATCGGGCAGGACGGTACCTACGGGCAACCCTGTTTGTTGACACAGACTTCCCGCAGCAATGTTCCTGACCACCACTTCTAGGGGCAGAATCTTTAACGCTTGGACGCGCATTTGGTTGGGTGCCGGACAGTCAATGAAGTGGGTTGGGATGCCCGATGCTTCCAAAACCTGGAACAAATAAGCGGCAATGGTGCAGTTAATTTCACCTTTGCCGATAATCTGACCGCGCTTTTTGGCATTAAAGGCGGTAGCGTCGTCTTTGAAGTGAGCCAGCAGAATGTCCGGATCGTCCGTGGTATAGAGAATCTTGGCTTTGCCTTCGTAAAGGTTGGTTGATTGGGCGGACATGGAGAGTCGTTATTTGTATTAATGGATCGTCGGCAGCAGCACAGAAGATTTTAATGCCTTAGGAGCCGAATGGCGTCAATATCTGGGCATCTGCGAGTAACTGGCATAATCTTTGATTAAGATAAGGTTAAATTTTGATTAATTTGTAATTAAAATAAGCGCAGCCCTTTGTGCAAAGATCACAATAGTGGTCAAGACTCGAACAAAACACCCGGTAAATCCTGATTCCAACAGCGGGCGATCGCAAGAAAGTTCTACCGACTCCAAGGTGGATCGGGCAACGGTCGGAATACCTCCCTGTTTCTGTTGCTAGCTTTTCCAGCTTGGGCAAAAAACAGGATTAACGATTGGTTCGTTTCTCACGCCAGTAGGTTGAGTAGTTTATCCCAAGGAGGTAATCTATGGCAGACCGCTCTGATTTTCTGTATCCTCGTAGTCGTTACTACGGTCAAGTCAAGCCAGAAAACCTGGTTTTTAACGCAAATTTGCAGGAATTTGCTCAACGGGTGAATTTCATCTGCAACCTGGAAACTGGGGGGAAAATTTCATCCTCCGAAGCCTACGAACAAATTAAGAGTCTCTGGAAGCAGTTGAAAAAAACCAAAAAGCAACTCGCCATCGGTGAGAACCCTTTCCAGAGTGGAGAGGATAATCCGGAAAGGTGAGGTGCAAAAGGGCAGCGTCTAGAGAATTTACGCCCATTCGCGAATAGCGATTAACCTCATTTGCTGGTCATCGTGTGGACTCCGTCCCAGGCATCTGAAGGCGGTTGCCGAAGGTAGTTCTTACACCGTTCCAAGTGGACGGTGACTGCCTGATCCGTGGGTCGTAGGCTGTAGGCGTCCTCAAAGTAGGCGATCGCTTTCTGGAAGCTTCTTCCCGTGTAGGCTGTACGCCCCAGATGATAGAGATCGAGAAACTTCTTCGTAGAATCGTCGAGATGCTGTCGATGGTCGCCGATCAACTCGTAAATACTAACGGCGGTATTTTTGCCCTTGACGCGGATTTTGTCTAACTCTCGCACCAAGATGCGATCGCGGCACAAGTTGTAGGTAAACTCGCTCAAGATAATATCGCAGCCGTACTCCTTGGTGACGCTTTCCAGGCGAGAACTCAAGTTCACCCCATCCCCAATCACTGTGTAGTCCATCCGTTTGTGGGAACCAATGTTGCCGGAAACGAC
Organism: Coleofasciculus sp. FACHB-712; assembly: GCF_014695635.1. Taxonomy (NCBI): domain Bacteria; kingdom Bacillati; phylum Cyanobacteriota; class Cyanophyceae; order Coleofasciculales; family Coleofasciculaceae; genus Coleofasciculus; species Coleofasciculus sp. FACHB-712. Next base: position 4,623 of record NZ_JACJOQ010000197.1, read on the forward strand.
TTCTCCAGAACTTAGTCCAATGCCAATATGAATTTGCGGCTGGTTTCCAAATAAACGGCGACGGTTAAACTCTGCCAACCGGCGGCGCATATCCAACGCCGACTGAACCGCCATCCAAGCATGATTTTCTGCCAAAGGCAGGGGCGCACCAAACACCGCCATCAAGGCATCGCCGATGAATTTATCTAAGGTGCCTTCGTGGTTAAAGACTGCCTCTACCATCGTTTCAAAATACTGATTCAGCAGCGAAACCACTTCCGAAGCCCCTAAATTTTCCGTCAGAGTGGTGTAGCCCCGGATGTCAGAAAATAAAATTGTCACCTCCTTGCGTTCGCTCATCATCAGCGCTTTATCGCCCAGTGCCATGACTTGCTCTGCCACTCTAGGCGTCATGTAGCGATACAAGGTAGATTTCATCCGTTTTTCGTGGCTGATGTCTTCCAAGACCACCAAGCCTCCTCTGACGCCTCCTTCCGGGTTGGTAAGGGGATTAACGGTGAGATTCATACTCCGTTCAATTTCCTGGACTTGATCGGCGCTCAAAATCTGATGACAACTGTGAGTGGCGACAGTGCCAGGACTGCATGATTCATTCCAGGGAATGAAGATATTTGGATTGATGCGATCGCGGATTGCCAGAATATGGACTCCAGTAGGTTCTCCCTCCGAGTGAGTCGCTTCCGAATTGAGAACTTCTGCTACCTGCTGACACTGGGCGCATTGTGCCTGCACAGATAATTCTGGCATTGCTCCTACCGCTGCTACTGACGGCTGGTGGTTCTTCTCTACATACAAACCCACTGTCAGGGTTTGCTCCGGCACATATTGCTTGGCACCCGTCTTCAGACTATCCTGGAGGCGAAACTGGAGATGTTCGATGGGCACCACATCCCAAACGAAACGACCGATTAGTTTCTGCTCCCACAGATGCTTGTTGTTTTTACCCGTGGTTTCCCGAATCGGGCACCCCAGCAACTCCAGTGCAGCTTCGTTAATCGTGACAATCCGTCCCTGCATATCTGTAGAGATGACTGCATCTGAGAGACTTTGCAGGATATCTTTTTGATACTGCTTTTCCAACAACACATTCTCGAAGAGCTTGGCATTTTCCAGCGCAATTCCCGCCTGGATATTAAATGCCTGCATAAACTCTTCATCTGAACTCGTGAAGCTGCCGGGTTGCTTGTTAATTAACTGCGTAACGCCGATTAATTCCATTGATGAATTAAATACCGGCATACACAGGATATTGCGTGTCAAATAACCCGTCCGTTGGTCGGCGCTGGGATCGAAACGCGGATCTTTATAAGCATCCGGGATATTTAGCGGCTGACGAGTGGAGGCAACATAACCGGCAATTCCTTTGTTAGAAGGAATGCGAATCGGGATGATCTCCGTACCATCTTTGTTGGCAACTTTCGTCCAGAGTTCTCCCGTTTCTTTGCTCAGCATAAATAGGGTGCTGCGATCCGCCTGCATCAGATCCCGCGCTTGCTCCATCACAAAGCGCAGAGTTGCTTCCAAGTCAAGACTTTGACCGAGATAGGTGGTTGCCCGCAACAGTGCCTCTGCCCCCCGCTGCTTGCGTGCCGCCATATAAAACGATTGGCAGCTTTCTAGGATAATGCCGATAGAGGCAGCAAAGTCGCGGAATCCCTGCTCATCCTCCTCGGTAAACGGCCCATCCCCAGCTTTATTTAATAGCTGAACGACCGCAACAATCTGGTTTTTGCTGCTATAAATCGGCATACAAAGCAGACTGCGGGTTCGGTAGCCCGGTCGCTCGTCAACTTCTTTGTTAAAGAGTGGGTGAGAGTAAGGGTCTGGAAGATTCAAAGATTCGCCGGTGCTGGCGACGTGACCGGCAACGCCAATATTAATGGGAATCCGGATTTGTTTGGTGGCTCTCCCAGTCTCCGTATCGGGAATTTTTGACCAAAGTTGATTTTTTTCTTCGTCTACTAAAAAAATAGTGGTGAGGTCTGCTTGCAGAATCTGACCCATTTTGAGTGTAAAGGCGTCCATGACCTGCTCCAGCATGGTTTCCAGCGCTTCGTTGTTGATCATGTCGATCGCCCGCAGAAACTGCTGGAACTCAGCGGTAATAAAGTCGAGTAAGCAGATAAATTCGCCGAATGACAGGTCTTTGACGCGCGAGGTCAGGGCGCTAGTACGATTGAGTTGCGTAAGCTGAGTTAACGTAGCCAGAACGCTGCCGGTATTAGAGAGTGTCATGGGGAGAAGCATTTGCAAGCTGTGGTTTTAGCTGTTAGCTGTTATTAGTATGCGATTCACACTTTTTTTTAGATTCAATTTAGTCAAAATACCCGTAAAAGCCTAAAATTGCGATTAATTCTGTAAAAAATAGCCGAAAAACGCAAATTTTCGCATCTTTACGGGGAAAAGCGTTGTTCAATCTGGGTTTGTTTGGTCTCCACCTACTGAGCTAATCGTTAACGCTTAAAAAATAAGCACCCACTAACTTAATTTAACCTCGGAGACCTGAAATCCTCATCCGTAGTGTTTAGGAATATGTATTAAATAGGAGCATTTCAGGGTTCAGTTATCAGTTGTTTTTCGGAAACCCTGACTGCTAAACCCTGACTGTTGATGATTGATTGTTAACGAATCGCTGATTCGTAGTAATTTTGCAACTGGCGGGTGGCGGCAGCCCAACCCCAGCGTTCGGCTTCGAGGCGGGCATTTTGCCGTAGGGTTTCCCGTTCTTCTTGATGGGCCAAAAGGCGCTTGGTAGCAGCGATCGCTCCCTCTTCATCTTTTGGGTCAAATAAGTAACCGTTAACGCCATCGGTAACGATATCGGGAATCCCTCCGGAACGCGCGGCGACAACGGGACATCCGGCTGCCATCGCCTCCAACAGCACTAATCCTAAAGTTTCGGTGCGCGAGGGAAAAATAAAGGCGTCTGCTGAGGCAAAGGCTGAGGCGAGTTCAACGCCGGTCAGATAGCCGACGAAATGGGTGGGTGTCCCGGCAAAGTGTTGTTGCAAGGCTTGTCGATGGGGTCCATCTCCCACTAAGGCGAGACGCGCGTTGGGAATGGCTGCTAGGACGGGCTTAATGCGGTCAATTTCCTTTTCTGCGCCCAGACGCCCTACGTAGAGTAATAAGGGGCTTTCCGGGTGTCCTTGGCTAAGACGCGATCGCATTTCTCGGCTTGACAAGTGGGGCTGGAATAATTCTGTATCTACCCCTCGCTGCCACAAATCCACTCGCTGGATGCCATGACTGGTAAGTTCCTGCACCATCGCCGTAGAAGTACAGAGATTCAGCCGCGCTTGGTTATGGGCTGATTTGAGCAATTCCCACAGCACACCTTCTAACATTCCCAAGCCGTAATGCTGGAGATACTGGGGTAAATGGGTATGATAAGACGCTAGTAAGGGAATCTGCATCGCTTTGGCGTAATACAGACCCGCTAGTCCCAAAATAGCTGGGTTGACAACATGAATGATATCCGGTTGAAACTTCTCTAGTTGATAACCAATGGAGGGGCGAGGAAAAGCCATTTTCAACTCTGGATACCAAGGCAACGGGAAGCCAGAAACTCCGTAGATCCTGGCTCCTTTATATTCGGTTAACCCCCCATCTGGGGAAAAAATCAGCACTTCGTTGCCGCTGCGCTGTAAATGTTCAACGGTGTGGCGCAGGCGCGTCACAATGCCGTCAACCTTGGGCAAAAAGGTTTCGGTAAAAAGAGCAATTCGCATAATTCAGTGCTGAGGGATGAGGACTGAGGGCTGAGTGATAGATTTAAGAGCGATCGCGACTGAGGGCTAAGGACTCAATGAACGGTCAAGTCTGAGGAGTTATTAAAGTTTATCTGTCTTTTCAATGCAACAATTCAACCCAGCAAATTGCTTACCAGCTGCCACTCTCTCCTCTATCTCTCTTTTCACTCAGTCCGTGCTTCGCACCGCTTCGCTAACAGTCCTCAGTCCTCAATCCTGATTACTGACGGTGCCAAGAAACTTTGGGCATGATCTGATTTTTATCGACGCGGTGCTGGTACTTGACCGCAAAGTTGAGCAACGAGTCGAGTAGGGCGTCGGATAGATAGTGAGGTTGTAAGCCGAGATCGAGCAAATTGGTGTTTTTGGCGTTGAAGTAGTGTTCTTCTTTCTCGACTCTGGGATTGTCGAGGTTGTGGATATCAACATTCAGTCCCAAGGAATTCCCGGCTTTTTTCACCATTGCGGCTAAGTCACCGATGCTAAATAGTTCGGTGAATTGGTTGAAGACGCGGAATTCGCCGGGTTGGGCGGGGTTCGCGATCGCGAGTTCCATACATCGCACTGTATCTCGAATATCCAAAAAGCCTCTCGTCTGACCGCCTTTCCCGTACACCGTCAGGGGATGCCCAATTGCTGCTTGGATACAAAAGCGGTTGAGTGCCGTCCCAAAGACTCCATCGTAGTCCAGGCGGTTAATTAACAGCTCATCCATGCCCGTCTCTTCTGTCAAGACGCCGTACACGACGCCCTGATTCAAGTCGGTGGCGCGTAGCCCCCAAATCCGGCAAGCAAAGTGGATATTGTGGCTATCATGAACTTTGCTGAGGTGATACATCGATCCGGGCTGCTTCGGATAGGGCAAAGTATCCTTACGCCCGTTGTGTTCGATGGTGATGTAGCCTTCTTCAATATCAATGTTAGGTGTCCCGTACTCGCCCATCGTCCCTAATTTGACGAGGTGACAGTCGGGGAAATCTTCTTTGATCGCATATAGCAAATTCAGCGTCCCCACCACGTTGTTCACCTGGGTGACGACAGCGTGTTCTCGGTCAATCATCGAGAAGGGTGCCGAACGCTGTTCGCCAAAGTGAACGATTGTCTGTGGTTCAAACTGGTGCAGTGCTGACTGGAGGAACTCGTAGTTAGTGATATCCCCAATAAATAGGTCTATGGATTTGCCGGTGAGGTCCTTCCAACGCTGAAGGCGTTGTTGAATGGGTGCAATAGGGGTTAGGGTATCTGCGCCTAGTTGCATATCCCAGTGACGCCGCACCAGGCTGTCTAGAATGCCGACTTCGTATCCTCGACTGGAAAGATAAAGCGCGGTTGCCCAACCGCAGTAGCCATCACCGCCAATAACCAAGACTTTCATACGGGTTCAATTAATCTTGCTTGCCAACACTCGGTAAATTTACCAGGTAATGGTACCTTCTAGACCATCGAAGTGAATTCCTTCTGAGCGATCGCCGCTACACCCCATCGAGCTTGTAGTCGTTTGATTCTTTCTCGTATTTCTTCCCTCCTTCGTCATCACTCTTTGGGAGGAAAGCGTTGTTGTCCCAGTGGCGGCGACCCAGCAATCAGGGCGACCTAGCAATCAGATGTGAAAGTGTCTCCAAGACCTCCAGATTGAAAGTTGAAGGTTCCTAGCGACAAGGAACCTTCAACCTTTAGCTTTGAACCCTTTACACCTTCACTTCCTCGGCAAAACTTCCCCAACGGACGAACTCGAAAGGACCCCCGACCGATCCCCAAATATGCTCATCGGTTTCGGGATCGCGTCCCCGATCGAGGCTGATAAACTTGTTTTCGTCAATCTCAAAGGTGCTGTCGAGATAGGTGTTTTGACCTTTGCGAACCACCATACAACCTTTACCGGGTTCGACGTAACCTTTGAAGCTGTGACCTGTCCATTCGACGATCATGTTACAGCCTGGTAATTTTTCCAGTTGGTCTGCTTTGAGGTTGTGCAGGCGCTTGGGGTCGCGGGAGGCACCATAAAATTGTTCTTCATTCTTAACTGTGTAGTTTTCAATTTCGATGCGATCGCCATTCGTAATTAACTTTAAAACCCGCAGCCGATATGGGTCATTAATCATATAGTCATACGCTTGTTCCACCAGGAAACTCACGCCCGACAACAGTTCTAGCGGTAGGGGACGCATACAGACGCGGATATGGGCAAAGATGGGAGGATTTTCAAATGCTTGTGCTTGGTTGCTGAAATCTGCTGCCATCCAGCGAGCTAAGGTAGCAATATCAGTAGAATGCGTCATTGTTTATTAAAATGCCGTTGTTGAGAAATGATCCCCCTTATTTTAAGATGCGCGATCGCTCCTCCTAAAGTTTCTTGAAACGATGAAGCCACTAGAACGAATGCAGTTGTCTTTGACGGGGCTTTCTGTCGGAGATGCCTTGGGTGAAAGGTTTTTTGGGTTGGTAGAGGAACTGAACGAAAGAATCCAACAGCGTCAAGTTCCTCCCAGACGCTGGTGCTACAGTGACGATACCGAGATGGCACTGTCTATCGTGGAGACACTGTGGCGTTATGGGAGGATAGATCCCGATGCTCTTGCCGCAGCGTTTGCCGAACGCTTCAACCCTTCTCGCGGTTACGGTGAGGGGGCGCAACAGTTGTTAATTCGGCTGCAATGGGGCGCAGACTGGCGCACAGAAGCTTCAGAGATGTTCGGGGGTACTGGTTCTTATGGCAATGGTGCGGCGATGCGGGTGGCACCATTAGGCGCTTATTTTGCTCACGATCTAGACGCAGTGAGAGAAAACGCGATACTCTCAGCGCAACCAACACACGCTCATCCAGAGGGAATTGCTGGAGCGATCGCTGTTGCAGTTGCGGCTGCGATCGCTTACAGGGTAGGTGAAGGTGAATTGATGTCTGGAGAGCAATTTCTCCAACAGGTTGTCGAAAATATCCCGGAAAGCGAGACACGTAGCGGCATTCGGCAAGCGATAGATATTCCGAGCGATCGCTCTCCACCTGTGGTAGCGCAACAACTGGGTTCCGGCTACAAAATTTCAGCTCAAGATACGGTGCCTTTTGCCCTGTGGTGTGCTGCCCATCATCTGGAAGACTACCAGGAAGCTTTCTGGGCGACAATTAGCGGTTTAGGCGACATGGACACAAACTGCGCCATTGTAGGCGGGATTGTTGCCCTTTCCGCACGCCAAAAAGGAGTCCCTACCCCGTGGATTCAGGCGAGGGAACCGTTGCCAGATAATTTTTCAAGCATTTTTGCTGGCGAAAGTTATTAAAAATGCAAAATCAAGTTAAAAAACTGAACGCGCTACCCGTTTTAGGTAGATGCACAGGAGATACACACAAGCTTTTCTTGCTCCCCTCTCCGTGAAGGTCGAGTGGC
>NZ_JACJOQ010000198.1:0-2118 GCF_014695635.1 Coleofasciculus sp. FACHB-712
TGACGGTTCGGTGCCATCCCGCCAATCCCGCCGATTGTGATTCCAATCGAGCCAATATTGGCAAAGTTGCACAAAGCGTAGGTTGAGATAATTACCGCCCGTTCGGATATTGCCTTCTGCTCAATTAGAGTCTTCAGATCCAGATAGGCGATAAAATCATTCAAAATTGTCTTTTTTCCTAACAACACCCCCACCTGAGCGCAGTCAGCCCAAGGCACTCCGAGCAGCCACGCAACGGGAGCCATTACAAAAGACAACATCCACTCCAACGACAGCAAAGGCACGCCAAGAAGCCCCCCCAACCATCCCAGGAGCGCATTGACGAAAGCCAGTAACCCCAAAAAGGCAATAATCATCGCCGCGACATTCACTGCCAGTTTTGTCCCGTCAATTGCTCCCCCAGCTGCTGCGTCAATCGCATTCACAAAGGTACTCTCCACCTCTATCCCTGCCTTGCCAACCGTCTTGGGGACTTCCGTTTCTGGATAAAGCAATTTTGAGGCAACCAGCGAAGTCGGGGCAGTCATGAAGAAAGCGGCAATCAGATGTGCCGGTGGAATCCCAAAGGAGAGATATGCCCCTAATACGCCACCCGCAATTGTCCCAAAGCCCGCGGTCATTACTGCATGAAGTTCTGATTGCGTCATCGTCGCCACATAAGGCTTCACCAGTAACGGTGACTCAGTTGGCCCTAAAAAGACGTTCCCCGCACACGATAAAGACTCAGCCCCTGATGTTCCCATCGTCTTCATCATGACCCACGCCATCCCATTCACCACTCGCTGCACAATGCCGTAGTGGTATAGCACCGTGATGAAGGAAGAAAAAAAGATAATCGTCGGCAGCACTTTAAAAGCAAAAAAGTGTTCGACAAAGTTATCTCCAAAGACAAATTTGGCACCCACATCAGAGAATTCTAAAAAGCGGCTAACGACATCGCCGAGAAACTTAAATACAGCTAAACCGCCGGGAGTTTTCAGAATCAGCAGTGCAAAAATAAACTCTAACCCAAGCCCCCAAAATACCGGACGCCAACGCACAGCACGCCGGTTCACTGAGAAGGCATAAGATAATCCCACAAAAACAGCCAACCCCAGTGCTGAAATCAACCGCTCCATCGACTCTCTCAGGGCTAAGTTACAATACGGCGTATCATAGCCTGGATGTGTGGGCAAGAAAGTATCAGCTGAGCCTGCGGATTCTATCTTTGTGGGGATGGATCGGAATGAATTACGACAACATTCCAGGCGATTAAAATTTTGGAGAGATCGTAAAATGGTACGAATTTTTCTTTCCGCTGGACATGGTGCTGGCGATCCGGGCGCACAATCTGGAGGCACTACAGAAGACAGAGAAATGCGGCTTACCCGCGATGCTGCGGTTAAGGAAATGCGATCGCGCGGTTTAGATGTTTCCTCTGTTCCCGATTCCCTGAGTTTGAAGGAAACGATTACTTGGATCAATGCCTATTCCCGCCGTGGTGATGTCGCTTTAGAAATCCACGCCGATTCCGTCGGAAACACCAATATCCGAGGTGCCAGCGCCTTCTATACTGACGGCAACGAGCAACGCGAAACCGATGCCCAGTTACTACTGCAATCCTTACTCAAGGCAGTTCCCAGTTTGCCGTCTCGTGGTGTTAAGTCGGATATCGCCACAGGTGTCGGGAGTTTGGGTTTCTGCCGTCAAGTGGATATTCCCTCTGTGCTGATGGAGTTGGGGTTTATTACCAATCCGAGCGATCGCGCTTTATTTCAAACCAAGCGCCTAGACTTCGCCCGTGGATTGGCGGATGGTCTAGAAGCATGGAGTCGGAAGGAAGCTCAGAGGCAGGGCTTAACGCCTCCCCCTCCTCCTAGCTACCCCGTTATTAGTGTCAAAATCAACGCCCAGCTATATCAAAATCAAGGAATTTTGGTGAATGGGAATGCTTGTATTCCGGTTGTTTTTCTAAAGTCTTTAGGAATCGATCCGAGTAAAGTCGCAGACTTCCGCACCACTACTCACCGAAATCTCGAATATATCAAAGCGGTAGATTTGCAGCCATTTAAAGTATCCGTTAAATGGGACAATCCAACCCGCACAGTCGTTTTAACAACCTATTAATTTGCTTTCAAT
>NZ_JACJOQ010000199.1:0-14029 GCF_014695635.1 Coleofasciculus sp. FACHB-712
CTGGACTTGACGGGCAAATTCCGGTTGCAGACTTTTGAGAGTTTGCTCTAACGTTCTAAAGGTTCGTTGCGGGTCAGGCAGAAAATCCGCTGGGTGTTGCGTCAAAATAATTAACGCTTCCTGCGGTAAGGCACACCGAACTTGAAAGGGAACCTTCTCCGGTAATGCCGAGTAAAGGCGATTTTGTAGAATTCGCCCCAGTACCTCTAATTCGCTTTCGCGGGCTACTGTTTCCATCCAGCAACACCCTCCGTTTCACTTTCTTCCATTTTGAGGCAGGACAGCTAAAAAGCTTGCTCAATTTTCTACTTTCAAGCAGAGGAATCGCATCAGTAGTGCTTGCAATAATTAAAAAATCTAATCAAAAATCTAAAAATTTGTCTTGGCTACAGCGAATTGGCTATTGCTTGCAATGCTAGGGCTTACCATTAACAACTGTACGGGCACGCGGCTAAGGTGTTAGCCTACTGAACTCAAGTTATGAAGATCGATACTCCACCGCTATCTGAACAAGTCATCCTAATTACAGGAGCTTCTACTGGGATTGGCGCTGCTCTGGCGCAAGTTTTAGCGACTCAGTCGTTGGGAATCCGGCTCGTCTTAGCAGCTCGAAACCAGGAAAAATTGGAGGAAGTCGCAACTTTCTGCCGCAAAGCGGGTGCTGATGTGCTGGTTGTTCCCACCGATATCTCTCAAGTTGAGCAGGCTAAAGCTTTGGCAACTAAAACGATCGACCATTTTGGGCGCGTGGATGCCTTGGTCAATAATGCCGGATATGGACAGATGGGACCAGTAGAGTTGATTCCATTTGAGGCGGTGCAGCGGCAGTTTCAGGTCAATTTACTCGGCCCGCTTGCCTTAATTCAAGCTTTAATTCCAGGAATGCGGGACCAAGGGGGTGGACGGATCGTTAATATTAGTTCTCTAGGCGGACGGCTTGCGTTTCCCTTTGGAGGGTTATATAGTTCCTCTAAATTTGCTTTGGAAGGAATTAGCGATGCACTTCGGATGGAACTGGCTCCATTCAATATCAAAGTCAGCGTGATTGAACCAGGCCCAGTCAGTACGGAGTTTTTCGCGGTAGCAGCGCAACGGGTTGAGCAAGCGATATCAACTCCACAAGATACACCTTACCGGGCTGCTTTTGAGCGGCTAGAAGGACTAGAGGAACGAACCAGTAGTCGAGCTTGGACTTCCGAACGGGTTGCTAAAGTGGTTGTGCGATCGCTCACCGACCGTCACCCTCGTCCCCGCTACGTGGCTGCTACTGGGGGAGATATTCTACTGTTTTTAATGAACAAAGTGTTGCCTACCAGGGCGGTTGATGCCTTTTGGCAGCGTTTCTATGGAATTGATAAAGTCGCCAAAGACTGGCAAAGTCGTCAGAAACAGGGGTAATCGGGATTGGGTAATTGTCACTCGTCATTATCGTTAGCCATTCGTCTTTGGTTTGCTGCGACTGCCGAATAACGAATCCCTTTTTTCTCAATTACCATTCCCCATTCCCCATCCCTCATCCTTAAATTGCCATTCATGGATTTACTAGAATATCAAGCTAAAGAATTATTTCGGGAGATGGGCATTCCCGTTTTGCCTTCTCAACGAATTGATAATTCCAGAGACCTCAAGGGTTTGCAAATTCCTTACCCGGTTGTCCTAAAATCGCAGGTGCGTGCTGGTGGACGGGGTAGAGCGGGTGGAATTCGATTTGCAGAAAATACGATCGATGCGATCGCGGCAGCACGGACGATTTTTAATTTACCGATTCTGGGTGAATATCCCCAAGTGCTTCTAGCAGAAGCAAAATACGATGCCACTCGTGAATTTTATCTAGCCGTCACCCTAGACTACGACCTTCGTCGCCCGGTGCTGCTAGGTTCCTCACAAGGAGGCATGAACTTGGAAGCGGTGATGGAGCTTCTTCAGCAAGTAGTTGTTGACCAAGAATTTTCCTCTTTTTATGCCCGCCATCTGACTCTGAAAATGGGACTCCAAGGTTCCTTGATCCAGTCAGTTAGCACCGTTATCGAAAAGATGTACCATCTGTTTGTCCAAAACGATTTAGATGGAGTGGAAATCAATCCCCTGGGTGTAAGTCCTACAGGCGAATTGATGGCTTTAGATGGCAAAATTACAGTCAATGATGCTGCTCTCAGACGGCATCCCGCTTTGGCTTCTCTAGCGGCAAAAATGCCTCAGTCCGATATCGCGAAGGAAACGCCTACAGACATCGATCCCGGTAAGTTTCTACCCATTCAGAACTGGCTGAATCGAGATGGTAATATTGGGATTCTCTGTAACGGCACCAGCTTGGCGATGGCAATGGTAGATTTGGTTTACAGCGCTGGCGGCAAGCCGAGACTTTGCCTAATTGTGGGTGAGGAGGCGAGTGGAAATTTGACACCCGCATCTTGGAGAGAACAGCTCGAACAAGCGCTGGAGCGTCTCACTCAAAATAAAAATATTAAAGTATTGCTGGTTAATATTTTGGGCAATACCGCAGCGAGTCAGGAAGTCGTTGCAGTGATTGATTCATATCTGCAACGAAAAGTTAATGAAATGACAGAGCATCCGCAGCGAATGACTCGACGGGTTAGTACACCCAGCCCCAAGGACTCTCGCACCCGGATCGGCGATCGCAGACCAGAATTTCTCACCCTGCTTCCCCAATTTGTTGTCCGCTTAGCAGGTGGCGAACTCGACAAAAGCCAAGAGCCTCTAGCGACGATGCCCGTACACTGGAGTGATAATCTGGATGACGCTGTTGAGCAAGCGATTTCCCTAGCCAAAGCCGCAGCTAAAAGTAGATCCGGGACTCCCAGCACCAAATCGTGAGGCAAGGTTGTTTTAGCGGTCGAGCTTTCATGCTGCTTTGCTTGGCATTAAAGTTACATTCAGGACGTTGGCTTGCTCCTGTCAACCTGACTCGCTCATCTCAACCTGATATAGATGTATGGGAGATGTTAGATACCGACATTTGTTATTAGACCTCATGTGCTGTTCGCGCACGAACGTTGCATGGAAAATAGACTTTGGTAAAGGATCATGAAGTTAACGCCAGACAGTAAAATCCTGATACAAGGCATCGCAGAACCACTTGCGTCAACCTACACTGCCCGAATGACAGCTTACGGCACGAAGGTAGTAGCTGGAGTCAGTGCCGGTCAGGGAGGGCAAACGCTGGATGGCATTCCGGTGTTCGACCTGGTAGAGCAGGCGATACAGTCGGTCGGAGCGGTTGACATTAGCATTATCTTTGTACGACCTTACGCGGCGCTTGATGCTGCGCTAGAAGCGATCGCAGCAGGTATCCGACAAATTATTCTGATTACGGGTGGGATACCTCCCCTGGATATGGTTCGGCTGCTCAGAAAGGCAGAGGCGACTCAAACTCTCATCGTCGGTCCCAGCAGTGCTGGGATTATTGTTCCAGGCAAGGTTTTACTAGGCACTCATGAACCTGAATTTTATAGCCCTGGATCGGTGGGACTGCTCAGCCGCAGCGGCAATCTCACCTACGAAGTAGCCGGGGAAATGACACGAGCCGGTTATGGTCAGTCGATTGCTGTCAGTATTGGCAGCGAGCCATTTGTCGGATCTTCTGTCGTACAATGGCTGGAAATTTTGGCAGCAGATAAAAACACGAAGGTCATTGTTTTAGTCAGCCATATCAGCCATACCAGTTCTAGTGATGAACAGGCGGCAGCAGAATACATCGTTGCTACACTTGATAAGCCAGTAATTGTATATTTTGTCGGTCGCTTGCTTCCCCAAGAAAAACTTTTAGGCCCAGGGAATGCACTTGGTTTTTGGCGTCAGGAAGCGATGCTCGCTTCTCCACAGGCTGAACTTGCCGCCGAACAGACACCTGAAAACCGAAAAATTGCCGCTTTCAAGCAAGCGAAAATTCCAATAGCAGAGCGCCCTTCTCAAATTCCAGATTTGGTGAAAAAGGCGCTCAAAAAGTCGGGTTGAGGATTGAGTTAGAGCGGAAAGAGAGGGAGAAGTAGTCGCGATATTTCTCCCTCTCTGAAGTGTTCTAGCGGGCGGGTGCTGATGGACGATTGGCAAAGATTGCTTTGGAGGAAGATGCGCCTGCTAATCGCATCTGCCGCGTCAATTGTAAGCTTAACAATGTCGTAACGCTCCACTGTCCCAAGATTGTCAGAAAAATGGGAATTGCGGAGGCTTCTTTTACCCCTATCCACGGAAAGGCGGTAAGCAGCCACACACCAGAGCTTTGATAAAATGGCATCGACAGCACGCTGAAAAAGATTGGGGGAAATGCAATCAAGGCTATTACAGTTATGCCAGCCCAGAGCGATCGCTTTGCTGTTTTCATAAATAGCAGCATCTGAGCGATACCCGCCAATATCAAGATCCAGTTTAGGCTCAAGATCAAACCTAAAATAGCTGAAATCTTGCCACTGTTTTGAGGCCAAAACAGAATCCAAGCACCCCAAATTACGGTTTTAATGCCCAAATTTACTGCTACTGCCACCAGTGATGGGCTTTTTTCACCCCACAGCAAATCCTGCATTAAGTCGCTTTTCCAAAAACTTTTACGGTTAGAAACCTTTTCGCGGCGGTAACGCGCCCAATCCTGTAATGCCTGACGGTGAGGGGATAAACCTGCAATTAAACCCAAGAACCATAGCAGATTTACGGTTTCCATAAAGACCAACAATCCCCACAGAAATCCAGATTCAGCAAATTGTGCCGGATTTAAGTGGTTCTTTTGTAGACAAAAACCTAGAAGCAGGAATTCAAAATAAGCGACCATCCAGTAACTTTGTTTTTTGCTGATAAGCGTGGCGTTGGCATTAGCAAAACGCCGATTTAAGGCTTGCCAAATCCAGTAAGTCCACAAACTAAAAGTTAGAATTGCAAAGGTCTCAGCTAACAAAAAGTTACTACCGAGCGGTATATAAAACCATTGCCAATAGTATAGTACTGAATCGCTCCAATCATAATTGGCCTGTGTAACCAGGGACACAGACCAATTAATTACATTTAGCCAAGGCAAAGCAAATACAAAGGTTAAAAAACTGGCTGACGAAGCTTGAAATTCGCTCAAAAATCCATAAAGTAAGGCAGCGCTATAGAAGAAATAGTAACTAGCACCTGAGAGCAAATAAAAACTCACCAGAAAGTAAAAAGGTACACCGGCACTAATCGCAGACCAGCAATGCAATGGTAGTGCTAGGGCCACACCCAGATAAAGTAAAATAGGCACTCCCAGGATTTTCCCCGTCAAAATGCTTTGACTTGATTGGGGACTCAATCGAATGAAATTCAGGGTGCCTCGACGCTCTTCTTTACCAAGGTCGCTGATAATCATATAGACCCCAGCGAGTAATAAGATGAAAGGCAAAGTCCAATTCAAAATGCTGAATATGGCCTGCCACCAATGCTGCCACTCGATGATAATCTGACCGGCAGCATCCAAACGGCAGTTGTAGTTACTGGTTCTTACACAAAAGCTGCTGTAGGTTCCATCCAAATTTAGTTGTTCGTAAAAATACAAGACCAGTAAAAACTGACTAATCAAAGAGACACTAATAGCGATCGCTAACTTGCGAGTTTTCAGTTGTCCTTTGAGTTCGCGCAGAAACTGAGGGTTCCAATCGCCCAATCGCTCCATCCAAAGTAGGTTCATCTCTGTTTTCCTTGATCGCAAGTTTTGAGAAGAAACCCGTTTTCTGCCTCGAAAACGGGTTTTTCTAGATTCGTTTGTTTGTGTCCGAGAATTCGATTCGAGCGATCGCTTCTCTACAAGCCGGTAGCGGGTAAAGAGGAACGATTGGACATCAACGATTTCGACGCAGACTCACCCGCCTGTCGTAACTGTCGCGCTGTCTGAATACTCAACAAGCTGAACATTAGCCACTGACCCAGCACTGCCAGACCCAGGCTAGTCGCAGCAGCATCTTTTACAGCACCCCAGGCGAAGACGGAAAACAGCCATACACCGGGTACTTTAGCGGGAGAGATTGATAGCAAGCCGAACACAATGGGCGGCAATATAATCAATCCAGCGACTGTACTCGCTGCCCAGAGCGATCGCTTCGGCGTCTTCATGAACAGCATCAGCTGAGCAACGCCTGCGTAAATCAAGATTAAATTGACACTCAGCAGAAGGGTCGCCAGCGCTGATGCTTTATATGCACTTGCAGGCCAAAGGAGTATCCAGGGCACCACGATTGTTGAAGCAATCAGCAAATTCAGTGCCACTGCTACAACTGAGGGGCTTTTGTCTCCCCAAACTAAATCCTGCACCAGGTTTTTCACACGAGAAGACGTTTTCTCCCGTCGGTAACGCGCCCAGTCCTGCAAAACTTGCCGGTGAGGCGACAACGCCGCCATCAGACACAAGAACAGCGGCAAATTTAACAACAGGAAACCACCAAAATTATCAAACAGTCCGCTTGGTATAGATTCTGGATTACCTGCGCGCCATTTGGGTAGGGTTAGAGCAAATCCAAGAACAGCCACTTCAAAGCAAGCCGTCAGCACGTAACTCTGCCGTTTGCTGAGGAGAGTCGTACTGGGGTTGTGAAAGCAACGCTTCATCCCTTGCCAAAACCAAAAGGTTCCTACGGCATAGTTCAGCACGCTAAAGCCGATGACATTCCAGATGCTGGTACCTAGCGGTAAGTAAAACCATTTCCATGCTTCCAGTTGCACCATTCCCGATGATGCTTGATAGGCACTTCCTTGAGAACTGGCATTAATGAGGTATGCCAGAACAATTGAAGGAGAAAATAGATGCAGCCAATCTAGGGGGGAATTATGGATGATTGTGCTGCTGTTAAGGCTCAAGCCAGTCATGAGGGTCAGAAACATCAGCACGATGCCACTGCCAATCCAAGATTGAAATCCACCGAGTCCACCAGCGACCAAGCCATAAAGTAAGGCGGCGCTGTAGATGCAAGCGGCGCTGGCAACCACGACACCATAAAAGCCCAGAATGAGGACTAAAGGAATTTCAGCCGACAGACCCGCCAACAAATGCAAAGGAATCGCCAGACCGGCTAGGAGATAAAGTAAAATCGGCACTCCCAGCAGCTTACCGCTGAAAATACTGGTTGTTGACTGGGGGCTGAGGCGAATGAAATTCAGCGTGCCGCGATTTTCTTCCCGCGATAGGTCGCTAATTAGCATATAGGTGCCAGCCACCAAGACGGTCATGAAGCCAATAACACTCAGCCACACGAACACATCTAGCCACCACAACTGCCAGTTAATGGCAAAATTGCCAAGGGCATCTACAAGGCACTTCTGCCCATAACCAGGGCGATTGTCTAGGCAATATCTACTGTAGATATCGCCCATACCCGTATCAACTGGCAGTTGAGTTGCGAAACTCATCAGCAGTAGCATTTGACCCATCAGCGCGATCGCTACTGCAATTAATACATTTCGGGGTTTAAGACGCCCTTTAATTTCTCGTAACAGCTGGGGATTCCAATCTCCCAGCCGGTCGCTCCAATTAATTTTCATGAGTAAAAAATCTCCAGAATCAAAATTAGTGCTGAGTTAAGAAGGAGCAATTGTTAATAACTCAGTCCTCAGTCCTTCATACCTCAGTCCTGTCCTAGGATGCTTGCTGGTGTCCCAGCTTCAGGAAAATGGTTTCCAAGTCTTCCTGAGTGCAATGAAATTCGGTCAGAGGAATGCCAGATTCAACAAGCGATCGCAACAACTTAGCACAATCTTCCTGACCCCCAGAAAAGTAAAGGCGCACTCGCTCTTGTCCCGCCATCACCTCCAATTCTTCGACTAAAGGATGGTTTCTCAGCTTTGATACAAGTGACTCTAGCTTACCCAACGTAGACAAGAAAATTTGCTGGCGGCTGAGGCGGCGGCGAAGTTCCTTGAGTGGCGAACTTTCTACGAGAAAGCCGAGTTCCATGATGCCAACTGAGGTGCAAAGTTCCTCTAAGTCGCTAAGGACGTGTGACGAAATGACAATCGTCATCCCGGCTTCCTGCAATACTTTGATGATTTCCCGAAACTGCATCCTGGCAAGAGGATCTAATCCGGAAACGGGTTCATCCAACAGCAGCAAAATCGGTTCGTGAATAATTGTCCGCGCCAGACTCAGGCGCTGTTTCATCCCCCGCGAGAGCGTGGCAATCATGCTATTGCGCTTACCCGTTAGCTGCACCAGTTCTAAAACTTCCCGCAGGCGCTGGCTGCGGTGTGGTTCTCGCAAGCGGTAGAGACGCCCAAAATAGTCTAGGTAGTCCCAGACTGTCAAATCGTCGTACAGGGGGAAGTCATCAGGTAGATAGCCGAGTCGCCGCTTCAGGGTAGGGTTGCTGTGATCGCGTTGCAGGCGATCGCCATTAATATAAATTTCACCTGTCGTTGGCTCTTCAGCCGCCGCCAACATCCGCAGCAACGTTGTTTTACCGGCTCCATTCGGTCCAATTAGTCCATAGACTTCACCAGCTTTTACCTGTAAATCAATATCATTAACTGCAATATGTCGATCGAATTGCTTGGTGAGTCCACAAGTGTGAATTGCCAGTTCTTTTGCCATAGCTGCTGAGGGTTGACTGTAAGATGGCTTGCTTGAGTGCTAGCGTAGCCTTTACCTACAGCATTTGCCACGAGCGTTTCTGAAATTTAAACAAGATTGCAGAACCGATTAGCCTTGTAATTCCTTAATTTGTCCCAATTAGGATAATTTCAGGGGGATCAGACATTTTACTATTTGGTTCAGCTAGCACCTTCAAGCATAGAAGGCTCTTACAAGAGCGATCGCACTTTTGGCTCTGTGTCAATGCCGTTCGTTAATATTCGGATGCTCTGTTCTTCCAATCCTCAAATAGCACGCCTGTAATCTTTAATAATTCTCCGCAAGCATTTTAATTAATTTTATTTAATAAAGCTTACTGTTTTTTTGGACATTCACAATTCCAATACATTACATTATTTATTGGAAAAATCTTTAATAAATTTGCTTGCGAATCAGCATTAGATATTTTATTCTTTCATCTTGAACTTTCTTACTTGCAACTATTTAATAAATTCAAAAGAGGTTCAAAAGCCAGTTAGTAAAAGACACGAGTCCTAAATCAACTTCGACAATGGCACATAAATCATCCGATATCGAGCTGATAAAATGCTGAAAAATAGTATTGACATTTTATAGAGACGAAGGATTCGAGCGGCAATTTCTCCTTGTTAGCAGCATTGACTGAATGCTTTGCCCATTACATTATGAATGGTGTTATAACCAACTTCTCAGACATCCCGCTCCTGGCTGCCCTCACCGCCTTCTTTTTTGGCAGAAAGTTAGCAATCAGAGGAATTGCTGGTATTCCCGCACCTATTTAGGTCTAGCTGGGCTTTAGCTCTAGCTGGGCAGATTGTAACTGAATCTGAACGTTTTTCAGGTACATTTCCCCTGTATGATTAATAACTCGCAAGAGTTTTGAACAACCTATGACACAGCAGAACTACCGTATTACCCTACTTCCCGGCGATGGCATTGGCCCTGAAATTATGGCAGTAGCGGTAGACGTGTTGAAACTTGTCGGGAAACAATTTGAGATTCAGTTTGAATTTCAAGAAGCCCTTGTGGGGGGTGCGGCGATTGACGCTACGGGAGAACCGCTACCCGCCCAAACGTTGGAAACATGCCGCAATAGCGATGCTGTTTTACTCGCTGCTATTGGCGGTTATAAGTGGGATAACCTCCCTCGCCATCAACGCCCGGAAACGGGTTTACTAGGACTCAGGGCTGGTCTTGGCTTATTCGCCAATTTGCGTCCCGCCAAAATATTACCCCAGTTAGTGGATGCTTCGTCCTTGAAACGGGAAGTGGTCGAGGGCGTTGATATCATGGTGGTGCGCGAATTGACTGGTGGTATCTACTTTGGGGAACCGAGAGGAGTTTTTGCTACGGAAACAGGCGAGAAGCGCGGCGTCAATACAATGGCTTATACGGAATCAGAGATTGACCGGATTGGGCGAGTAGCCTTTGAGACAGCGCAAAAACGCAGTGGGAAGCTATGTTCGGTGGATAAATCAAATGTGCTGGAAGTGTCGCAGTTGTGGCGCGATCGCATAACTGCTCTTTCGAAAGAATATCCAGACGTGGAATTGTCTCACCTCTATGTAGACGCCGCTGCTATGCAACTTCTTCGCTGGCCTAAACAATTCGACACAATTGTGACAGGTAATCTATTTGGTGATATCCTGTCTGATGCTGCCGCTATGCTTACTGGCAGTATTGGAATGTTACCTTCTGCCAGTTTAGGTGCATCTGGCCCCGGTGTCTTTGAACCCGTCCACGGTTCTGCCCCCGATATCGCTGGGCAAGATAAAGCAAATCCGCTGGCGCAGGTTCTGAGTGCAGCGATGATGCTGCGCTACGGCTTAGACCAGCCTGCTGCTGCCGACAGAATTGAGCAAGCGGTGATGCAAGTTCTGGAGCGCGGCGATCGCACGGGTGACATTATGTCTGAGGGGATGAATCTTTTAGGGTGCAGTGCAATGGGCAATGCATTAATCCAAGCACTAGAAAAGCCTTAAGAAAATTTCATCCTCAACTGCAACAAAAATTGGTATACCTATTGCAGTTTGCAGGAATTGCACGGGTAGATTATAGACTAGCTCAAATAACAGGGGTAGACGAGTGGTTTACGCTTCACAGCAACGGTTAGAAAATCGGACGGAAAGGATAGATATCCCCGTGTTGCTAGACCCCAGCATCGTCAGAGCAGCTCGACAAATCTATCGGACTTACTCGGAAGTCCATCCAGACCGTATGCAGCGCCCTCTAGGGGTGGCAATCGATCGGTATACCTATCGGGGCAAGCTGATTTTTGCAGGCAAACCGATTCTGTTGCCGCAAGAATGTTTTGTGCCTTTTAGTCAAATTGAGTCGGAAATATATTAGTGATTAGTCTAAATTGTCCTTAGTCATGAGTCATGACCCACTACTAATGACCCATGACTCATGACCCGTGACTGATAACTAATTGCTATGGATGATTTGATGGCGTTGCCTGCTGCTGCGATTGTCTTCGCATTGGGTGCCTCAATTGGCAGTTTTCTCAATGTGGTAGTTTATCGATTGCCAGCAGGTTTATCGATTCTTTGGCCCCCTTCTCGTTGCCCGCAATGTCTGCATCGACTAGGTAAAGGTGAAAATGTCCCAATTGTCGGTTGGCTGCGGTTACGAGGGCGCTGTCGCCACTGTAGAAGCAAGATTTCCGGGCGCTATCCACTGGTAGAAGCGTCAACAGGGATGCTGTTTTTGCTAGTTTTCTTGACGTTTGGCATTTCGGTGCAAACGCTAGGATATTGGGCTTTTTTTAGCTGGCTTTTAACATTATCCCTAATCGATTTAGACACAATGACGTTGCCCAATTCACTCACTCAAACCGGATTAATTTTGGGTTTAGTGTTTCAGGCGATCGCCGGTTTTCTGCCAGCAGCAAGTTGGGCAGAAAGTGCAAATCATTTGATGTCAGGCATTGTGGGTGGTGTAGTCGGAATTTGGTTGTTTGACATCATTGCTTTTGGGGGAGCGATCGCTTTTGGACGAGCGGCAATGGGTGGAGGAGATGCTAAACTGGCGGCAATGATGGGAGCCTGGTTGGGCTGGAAGAATTTGCTACTGGCTGGGTTTTTGGCTTGTGTAGTGGGAGCCTTTGCCGGTGGGGGAGCGATCGCGCTTGGCTGGCTTGACCGGCACCGCCCCATGCCGTTTGGTCCCTTCCTAGCACTGGGAGCGCTTTTGGCAGCTTTTTGGGGTGAGGCGATTTGGTCTGCTTACCTGCAACTCTTTTTCCCCCTCAATTAACGCATTCCCCCTGCCCTGATTTACCGCAATACTGCCGTATTGTAAGATATTCCAGTGTCTTGGATTACCCTAAAAACAAATTGCGCTCGCTGGGAAGCTGAATTAATGCAGCAAATGCTAGCGGCTCATCAAATTCCTAGTCGGATTCTCGACCTCGGTGTGGCACCTTATTTTGGTGCGGGGAGTCCTACTGCCTTACAGGTGCGATCGCAGGATCGGTGGGCCGCTCTGCTATTATTGAGTCCGATTCAGGAAGAGCAAGCTTAAAGCGTAGGAAAATCATTTTAATAAGAGGAATTAACCGTTTTCATGTCTCTATTTGATTGGTTTGCAAATCGACGAAAATCAGAGCCAATTAGTGAACAGCGGCAAGAGCGTGAGATTGCGGATGGGCTGTGGACAAAGTGCGAGGCATGTAGTGTCCTTGCTTATACCAAAGACCTCCGCTCAAACAATATGGTTTGCCTGGAGTGCAACCATCACAACCGGGTGTTCAGCGATGAACGCATCCGCCAGCTGATCGATGCCAATACCTGGATGCCGTTGGATGAACAGGTGTTTCCCACCGATCCGTTGAAGTTCCGCGATCGCAAACAATATTGCGATCGCTTGCGAGAAACTCAAGACAAAACTGGCTTGGTGGACGCCGTGCAGACAGGAATGGGGCAATTGGAAAACTTGCCTGTCGCCCTCGGTGTCATGGACTTCCGCTTCATGGGCGGTAGCATGGGTTCTGTCGTCGGAGAAAAAATTACCCGCCTGATTGAACGAGCTACCTGGGAAAGAAAGCCGGTCGTGGTTGTCTGTGCCTCCGGCGGTGCCAGAATGCAGGAAGGAATGTTAAGTCTGATGCAAATGGCGAAAATTTCCGGAGCCTTGGAGCGTCATCAAGAAGCCAGACTGCTGTATATCCCGGTTCTCACTCACCCTACAACGGGAGGTGTCACGGCTTCTTTTGCCATGTTGGGAGACATCATTCTCGCAGAGCCAAAAGCCACAATTGGCTTTGCAGGGCGTCGCGTGATCGAACAAACCTTGCGAGAAAAGCTCCCCGATGATTTTCAAACTTCTGAGTATTTGCTCCAGCACGGTTTTGTAGATGCTATTGTGCCCCGCACTCAGTTAAAGAAAACTCTAGCCCAACTCATTCGGCTACACCAATTTCTCCCCCCTGCACCGCCCCCCGTTCCCCTGTCAGAAACGATCGACTCCGAGCGTCCAGTTTCTAGATTGATCCCAAGCAACTAGACAGGGAAGGGAAAGCGACCGCAAGAGTGGGATGATATTGATATTAGAGCGGTTCAATCTCTCTCAATCATCATGGGTTTTGCAGACCTGTCCATTGCCGAAATCGCAGCAGACTATAACCTCCCAGTAGAGGAGGTTTTCAAGCTGTGCGAACAATTGGGAATCGCCTATAAAACCCAACAGAGCCGTCTGGCTCTGGAGGATGCCAAGGCCATCATTTCTAAGATTCTGTCTCAAAAGCAGGGATCGGGCACGGACGGAGGGTAAAATTAATCCCGACCAACTATCCTGAGTCCCAACAGTCGATTTTCCTTTTTGGCAATCGGCTTGCTTCTTTTTGTCCAGATGATTGGTTGAGAAGCCTGCAACTTAGGGGTCGGCTTACTAAGATTGAGTCCAGCTGTGTTGTGGATCAAAAACTCGCACCAAATTTCTTAAGGAGAACCATGCTTAAGCGATACATAAGTCTGGCTTTAGCCACTGTAATTTTCACCTTCGGATTGCTTGTCACTCAGGTAATGGCAGTCGAACTAACTGACGAAGTTCGCACCGTAAAATTAAACGATCGAGGACAGCAGGTGACATTAAACCTAAAACAAGTCGCCGAAGGCAAACGCCTATTTAACTATGCCTGCGCTTCGTGCCATGCTGGGGGCGTTACCAAGACTGATTTTAACGTCGGTCTAGGTCCGGACGATTTGGCTGGGGCAACCCCACCGCGCGACAACATTGCCGCTCTGGTGGATTACATGCATCATCCCACGACCTACGATGGGGAAACTGCAATCTCTGAAGTACACCCCAGCATAGAGAGTTCCGATATTTATACGGTGATGAGAAATCTCACAGATGATGACCTGTTTAAGATCGGCGGTCATATCCTTCTACAGCCGAAAATCCTCGGCGAACAGTGGGGAGGCGGTAAAGCCGTGCGCTAAGTAAAATTATGAGTTATGA
>NZ_JACJOQ010000002.1:0-4216 GCF_014695635.1 Coleofasciculus sp. FACHB-712
TGAACGCCTTGGCAAGCTTTTTCGATATCTTTATCGCGCTGCAAATCACCAATAAAGATTTCTGCTCCTCGGTGTTCCAGTTCGCTGTAACGGGATGTCAGGCGGACAAATGCTCGCACCGGCATTTCCTTCTCCCGCAGCAGCCGCACAATTCGGCGTCCGAGTCCGCCTGTAGCTCCAGTTACTAAAAACATGATTTTAAGTTCCTAATCAATTTTGGGTATGGGATTGATGCTGGAAAATTTAAAATTCTACAATCACGGGGGTATGGTCGCTGGGTTTGGGCAATTTTCTGGGGGAGCGATCGATGGTGCAGCTGGATGAACGTTCGTAAAGGTCTGGCGTCAAGTAGTGATGGTCAATCCGCCAACCCCAGTTGCGTCGAAACGCCCCAGTTCGATAGTCCCACCAGCTGAAGTGTCCTGTTTCTATTGTGAATTTTCTAAAGGCATCTGCCAAACCCAACTCTAAAATGCTGCTCAAGGCTTGACGCTCTAGATCGGATGCCATAATCCGACCCTTATAACCGAGTGGATCGTGAATATCTCGGTCTTCGGGGGCAATATTGAAATCGCCGCAGATACAGAGGGAACTGGGTTGTTTTTCGAGTATTGCTTGCAGGTACTCGCGGAGGGCTTTCAGCCAAAGCAGCTTGTATTCGTATTTCTCGCTACCGACGGCTGAGCCATTGGGCACATAGAGATTCACGATGCGAATGCCATCGATAACGCCAGTAATGACCCGCTTTTGTTCGTCAAAATCCTCTCTACCCAAAATTGGGGCAAACCCGGTGCTGACATCCTCAAGAGGCGCACGGCTGAGAAGGGCCACCCCGTTATAAGATTTTTGACCGGAAATGTAGAGGTGAAGCCCTAATTCCTCAAAGGGCGATCGCGGAAAATCCTTATCGACTACTTTCGTTTCTTGCAGGCAGAGGACATCGACCGGATTATCCTGCAACCACTGCACCACCTGCTCTAAGCGAGAGCGAACTGAATTGACGTTCCAAGTAGCGATTTTCATGGGTCATTCATGATTGGTCATTGGTCATTGTTCATTAGTCATCGGTCATTGACAACCGACTGATGACTAATGACTAATCACTCATGACTCATGACTATTCCCAAATCTTGCAACTCAAATCGCCAGCCTTTTGCGTGAGGCGGAAGTTTTCGCGGTAATCTACTGGACAATCAATTACCGAGGGAACGTCCTGTTCTAGGGCAGTTTTCAATGTCGGAATCAGATCCGCTGCGGATTCAACCCGATACCCCTTCAGCCCCATACTTTCTGCCAATTTGACAAAATCGGGATTGCTAAAGTGGACAAACGCAGATTCGCCAAAGTGATTGTGTTGCTTCCACTCAATCAAGCCATAGCCCCCATCATTAAAGATTAAGGTGACAAAGGCAGTGCCGACGCGAAGGGCAGTTTCTAATTCCTGGCAATTCATCATAAAGCCACCATCGCCAGTGACAGCAATGACTTTTTTCTGGGGATACACTAACTTGGCGGCTAAGGCACCTGGAATGGCGATACCCATTGCAGCAAAGCCATTGGAGATGATGCAGGTATTCGGGCGATCGCAGTGATAGTGACGGGCAATCCACATTTTGTGCGCCCCGACATCTGAAATCAGAATATCTTCTGGCCCCATGACTTGCCGCAAGTCATAAATTATTTTCTGCGGCTTAATCGGAAACCCATCGTCATTGGCATACTCTTCATAATCCGCACGGATATCTGCCCGTAATTGCAAGGCATAAGGATCGGGTTTGCCTTGCCGGTCAGATCGGTCTAAGATTTCTCGTAGCGAGTCGGAAATATCCCCCACAACTTCCACCAGGGGAATATAGCTGCTATCAATTTCTGCTGGCGTATCTCCAATGTGGATAATCGGAATCTCTCCAAGGGGATTCCACTTTTTCGGGGAATATTCAATCAAGTCGTAACCGATTGCAATCACCAAATCCGTTTGGTCAAACGCACAGCTGATATGGTCTCGCTGTTGCAATCCTACCGACCACAAGGCGAGGGGATGGGTGTAGGGAATGACTCCTTTCCCCATAAAGGTATTCACTACGGGAATATTCAACTTCGTGGCAAATTCGGTCAGTGCAAGGCTAGCGTCTGCACGAATCGCCCCATTTCCCACCATAATCAAAGGGTTTTTTGCCTGGGAAATGGCTTCAGATGCCTGTTCAAGGCTATGGAAGGCAGCAAAGGTTTTTTCCCCACAATTCTTGTGTAGGGGCTTGCCAGTGGCTGTCATTTCGGCAATGTTTTCCGGCAAATCGATGTGAACTGCCCCTGGTTTTTCGCTCTGAGCAATTTTAAACGCTTTGCGGATAATTTCCGGTGTGTTGCTGGGACGAACAATTTGAGTATTCCATTTGGTGACTGGCTCAAACATCGCCACCAAATCTAGGTATTGGTGGGATTCGATGTGCATCCGGTCTGTGCCGACCTGTCCGGTAATTGCCACCAGTGGCGCACCATCCAGGTTCGCATCGGCAACGCCAGTCATCAGGTTGGTGGCACCTGGCCCTAGGGTGGAGAGGCACACTCCAGCTTTTCCGGTCAGGCGTCCGTAGAGATCCGCCATGAAGGCAGCACCTTGTTCGTGGCGGGTAGTAATAAATTTAATCGAAGAGGTTTTTAGGGCTTCCAATATGTCTAGATTTTCTTCGCCAGGAAGCCCGAAAATGTATTCGACTCCTTCATTTTCCAGACATTTAACTAATAGTTCAGCAGTATTCATTTTTCTTACTCCCCTCTGTATGCTCTTGGCATCTGTAGTGGTTCGTTTCTGTGTAGGGGCCAGATGCGCGGATTGCCCCTATTTAGCCCAATACGGGCGCACGGCTGTCCGCCCGTATTGACATCCCCATCCCGCAAGTGGGATGGGATTTAATTCATCGTTAGAATGCACCACCGCTTATTTCACCCACACGGTTTTGATATTGACAAACTCGTGAATTCCCTCTTTGCTTAACTCGCGTCCGTATCCGGAACGCTTGATCCCGCCAAAGGGGAGACGCGGATCGGATTTAACCATGCCGTTAATAAACACGGCACCGGCTTCGAGTTCGTCAATCAAGCGATCGCGTTCTGCCTCTACTTGAGTCCAAGCACTAGCACCCAGTCCAAAGGGCGAGGCATTGGCAAGTGCGATCGCGGCGTTGATCTCTGGCACCCGAAATAGCAGCGCCACGGGACCAAAAAATTCCTCCGCTTCGGCTGGGCTACCGGCTGGGATATCTGTCAGAATTGTGGGCAGATAAAAGTTACCCGGACGGTCAGATAATGGCTGTCCACCCGTGAGAACTTTTGCTCCCAGCTTGGCGCTTTCCTGAACTTGCCAATCCAAATCTTTGAGAATCGATGGGGTTGCCAGTGGCCCTATATCGGTTTCCGGATGCATCGGATCGCCGATTTTGAGTGCCTCAAACTTCTCAATCAGGCCTTTTTCAAATTTGTCTGCGATCGCATCCACGACAATGAACCGTTTCGCAGCAATGCATGATTGACCGTTATTCAGCATTCTGGCACTCACCGCTGTGGCAATGGCTGCATCCAAATCGGCGCTTTCTAGGACAATATACGGGTCGCTTCCCCCCAATTCCAGAACGGTTTTCTTAATTTGTTTTCCAGCGGTGGCGGCGAGGCTCATCCCGGCGGGTTCGCTTCCGGTTAAGGTTGCGGCTTTCACCCGCTCGTCTGATACAATTGCCGCAACTTTATCTGCCCCCACTAGCAAGGTTTGAAAGACACCTTCTGGGAATCCGGCTTTGTGGAAAATCTCCTCCAGAGCCAATGCACACTGAGGCACGTTAGAGGCGTGCTTGAGTAACCCGACGTTTCCCGCCATCAGCGCCGGTGCAGCAAACCGAAACACTTGCCAGAAGGGGAAATTCCAAGGCATGACTGCCAAGATGACGCCTAAAGGCTGATAGCGCACAAAGCTGTGGCTGGCCTCGGTTTGGGCTGGAACATCCGCGAGGAATTCGGGGGCGCGTTCGGCGTAGAAGCGACAGACGAGGGCGCATTTTTCCACTTCTGCGATCGCTGATTTTAAAGTTTTCCCCATTTCTAGGGTCATTATTTTGCCAAAGCGTTCGCGATCGCTCTCTAAAATCTCAGCAGCGGCATTCAGCCAATCTGCCCTTTTTTGCATGGGTGTCTGCCGATACTGTTTAAAGCTTGATTGCGCTAG
>NZ_JACJOQ010000020.1:0-2540 GCF_014695635.1 Coleofasciculus sp. FACHB-712
TTGTTCAGGAATTATTCAAGAAAGAATTAAACCGGGAGGTGCAAAATCGCCCTGGTTATCGCCCAGATGACCGGATAAGTCTCTTCAAGCTAATTCTGGAGCCGTTCTCCATTGAAAATGGCATGATGACCCAGACGTTGAAAATCCGCCGACCTGTCGTAATGGAACGCTACCGCGATATGATCGACGGGATGTTTGCCTGATTTGGTCGGAAAGTTGGAAAAAAGTCTGAAGGATGAAGTGTAGTGCGAACTACACACACCGCCTTCATCCTTTAGCTCTCACCCTGAGCGCCTTTCCTACAAACCTTTACTCTTTAATTTTTCCAAGCAAAACGGATATGGATGTTTCTCAATCACACCTGCTGCTGAAGCGACCCGTTACAATCAAGGCCGTTGTTACTCCTCGTTGGAAAGAGGAAGCACAGCAGCAACTCCAGGCGCAAATTAACCAGCTTGACTCTCAGTTGCAACAGCTTGAAATGCAAGGACAGCGGGCAATCTCAGAAATTCAAAAGCAGAATCTGCAACCCCCTGGCCCTCAAGTGATGCAACAAATTGACAATATCCAAATCCAGGTTAATCAAAAGAAAAGCGAACTGCTTGAGCAGAAAAATCAACTTCTGCAACAGTTGCAACAAGTGCAGCTGATAGAACTCAACGACGAAGTGAATCACGGTCAGATTGAAGGCTTCTTTAAAGTAGAGCCGGGAGATAATCTGATTCAAAAAATGCAGGTAGAAATTCTCCTGCGCGATGGAATTGTGGAAGAAATTCGCGGGGAAATTTAATGCGAATGGTTAATGGCGAATGGCGAATCGGTAATTCGGAGATTGCCATTCGCCATTTGCCAATGTTGGGGCATCTACTGACAATTTTGAGTTGACCAATCTTGATGACCTCGCCCCACATGACACTTAACTTGGGAACCAGCCCATGCCAATTTCCATTCCTTGGGTGTTTGAGCTGATGGGGAGGTCGGCACGAATTCAACGCGATGCCTGATAGCACCGACAGAATCATCTGCAACGCCGGTTTGGGTAATCGTTACAACCGCTAGATTTTGTTGCGGATACTCAAGCGTAACTTCCCGCGTCCCCCCCTCGGATT
This sequence comes from Coleofasciculus sp. FACHB-712, assembly GCF_014695635.1. Classification (NCBI taxonomy): domain Bacteria; kingdom Bacillati; phylum Cyanobacteriota; class Cyanophyceae; order Coleofasciculales; family Coleofasciculaceae; genus Coleofasciculus; species Coleofasciculus sp. FACHB-712. The sequence goes on from NZ_JACJOQ010000020.1 coordinate 1,110, forward strand.
CAGTTTGACCGAAGTGAGCAATTGCGATCGCTTTGGGGTCAGTTCCCTTCAAAGAGTTAGCGGACTTAATCTCTTGTAGCGGTATCGGTTTATACTTAGTTCGCTCAGCTTCTGCTACAGGTGCATTTTGGCTTACCTGTTGGGAGGATGGCTCAACACTTGGACTGCTGGCAGGCGTGGGAGTTGATTGAGTGCTGTTGCTGATGCTGCAAGCACTCAAGCCCAGTGCCATACCGACTAACACCACGAGGGATTTAAACTTGCCAGACATCGTTATAATAGAGAGTTTGAATTAGTTTTCTCTATCCAATTCTATTCAGCAGCACCAACGTCCGGAGAATTCGGCGTTGAAGGATACAAACTCAATAGACTGTTGTAGAGTCGGATAGTTGTAATGACCATCGGTCAAGATACAATTCAATCTGGCTTTAATCTTGTTTATATAGACTGTCGATTCGGAAGACACCCCATGATTCACGAAGTTTTCATGCCCGCCCTTAGTTCCACCATGACCGAAGGCAAAATTGTCTCCTGGGTCAAATCTCCCGGCGACAAAGTGGAAAAAGGCGAAACCGTGGTGGTTGTCGAGTCGGACAAAGCTGATATGGACGTGGAGTCCTTCTACGAAGGATATCTCGCCACCATTATCGTACCTGCCGGTGAAGCAGCTCCGGTCGGGGCTGCGATCGCGCTCGTCGCCGAAACCGAAGCCGAAATCGAAACAGCCAAGCAACAGGCTCCTGGTTCTGCCCCCGCAACGCCATCGGTAAACGAATCCGCTCCCGCTCCTGCCCAACCTACCGCAGCCCCAGCCACCGCAGCCCCAGTCCCTGTAGAAACGACACCAGCCGCCGCCCGTCGCAATGGACGCAGCATTGTCTCCCCCCGCGCCCGGAAGTTAGCCAAAGAACTGGGCGTCGATTTGAGTACCCTGCAAGGCAGTGGTCCCCACGGTCGGATTGTCGCAGAAGATGTGGAAGCATTGGCGAATAAAGGTAAACAACCCGTCGGTACAACTGCCACACCGACAATGACGCCCGTGGCTCCCCCTCCAGTCGCACCCGTCGCACCCGCGTCACCTGCACCCGCCGTTAAACCCGCCGCCGCAGCTCCCGTACCCGCCGTTGCCGTTCCCGGTAGCGTCGTCCCCCTCAACACGCTGCAAAACGCCGTGGTGCGGAATATGGTAGCCAGTCTGCAAGTGCCTACCTTCCGCGTCGGTTACACTATCACCACGGATAATCTAGATAAGCTTTACAAGCAGATTAAATCCAAGGGCGTCACCATGACCGGGCTACTTGCGAAAGCAGTAGCCGTAACCTTGCAAAAACATCCCTTGGTGAATGCCAGCTTCTCAGACCAGGGAATTCATTATCACAGTGCGATTAACGTTGCTGTAGCTGTGGCAATGGATGGCGGCGGCTTAATTAC
>NZ_JACJOQ010000200.1:0-3181 GCF_014695635.1 Coleofasciculus sp. FACHB-712
GCATTTACTGAGAAAATCCTGCGCCAAGAAATTGTTCGCGTCGATGATGTCAAGACTCTAAACAACGATCTGCCGTTACAGCAGCTGTTATTGACAACGGGTGCGGCTTCTGTGTTAGGGCTACCACTTCAAACACAATTCGGTAGGATTGGCTTAATAATTTGTAATCGCATCCAAGAAGCAAAACCTTGGACGGATGCCGATGTGGCATTGCTTTGCGCGATCGCTAATCAGATGGCGATCGCAATTAACCAAGCTGAACTCTACGCCGACGCTAGTAATTCCGCCCATCTTGCCCAAGATAAAGCCTTGCAACTGGAACAAACATTGCAAGAACTCAAAGAAACTCAAACTCAGCTGATTCAAGCCGAAAAAATGTCCAGCCTCGGTCAGATGGTTGCTGGCATTGCCCACGAATTTAATAACCCGGTTAACTTTATCCACGGCAATCTGCAACACACGAACGACTACGTTCAAGACTTACTTAACTTAGTGAAACTTTATCAGCAACAATATTCTAATCCCGCGCCTAAAATTCAGAGTTTTGTAGAGAAAATTGACCTAGAATTTATCGCTCAAGACCTACCCAAAATGCTGTCTTCTATGAAGATAGGGACGCAGCGAATTCGCGAGCTAGTCTTATCCTTACGGAACTTCTCGCGTCTTGATGAAGCGGAGATGAAAGCCGTTGATCTCCACGAAGGCATGGACAATACGCTGTTAATTTTAAATAACCGTCTCAAAAAAGAGATTAATGTGATTAAACACTATGGCAAGTTACCTCTTGTTGAGTGTTATCCTGCACAGCTCAATCAAGTATTTATGAATATCCTGAGTAATGCGATTGATGCACTGCTGGCTCAGAAAGAGCGGGAAGATAAACAAATTGTTATTTCTAGCCAAGTATTAGGAAAAAATCAGATAATCGTGAGAATTCGGGATAATGGTTCTGGAATCCCACAACCAATTCTAGAGAAAATATTTGACCCGTTTTTCACAACTAAAGATGTCGGGAAGGGAACTGGCTTAGGACTTTCGATTTCCTATCAAATTATGGAAAAGCATCATGGAAAAATTATGGTGAGTTCCCAGATGGATGAAGGAACAGAATTTGCAATTTACCTTCCGATTAAGCAGTCAGGTTTGTCTGCGAAATCGGTTCTAGCCAAGTCAAATTAAGATTCGCCTGCTGTAATTTGCTTCCCACAAACACAAGTCTTGGTTAAACAGTTTTAATCCAAATTTTTGTAGCTGAAGAATCTGAACCAATAGCACCATCATGTAGAATCAACAAATTCTGAATAAGCATCTCAAAAAATATGTCAGAAAGTCGTGTAACCTTCAACGCCGAGGAAGTGTTGCCGGACGAGCGCAACTTCGTCGCCGCTGTTCTAGATACAGCAGCAACTTTGGTAGTGGTTCTCGATACCCAGGGGCGAATTGTCGTTTTTAATCAAGCTTGCCAGCAAACCACTGCTTACTCGGCGGAGGAAGTCAAAGGCAGACCATTCTGGGATTTATTTCTGCTGCCAGAAGAAGTGGAATCTGTCAAAGCGGTCTTCAAAAATCTTCAAGCGGGTCAGTTTCCAAACCAGTATGACAACTATTGGTTAACGCGCGATCGCGATCGCCGTTTGATTGCTTGGTCGAATACGGCGCTGCTTGACTCCTCTGGTGGGGTCAAGTACATCATCGGTACGGGGATTGACATTACCGAGCGTCACCAGGCAGAGCAAGCCTTAAAAAAGGCAAAGGCTGAGCTAGAAATCAGGGTCGAAGAGCGGACGGCTGAACTGAGGAAAGCCAACGAGCAATTGCAGGAAGAAATGCTAGAGCGCCAGCGTACCGAGCTGGCGCTCGAACAAAGCTATCGCCTCTTGCAGGCAGTTATTGAAGGAACACCCGATGCCATCTTTGTCAAGGATCTACAATACCGGGTGGTGATGGCGAATTCAGGTTTTGGCACGATTTTCAATCGGCAGGTGGAGGAAATTATTGGCAAGGATAATACTGAGTTGTTGCCGCCTGAGATTGCCCGTCAGATAAACGAAACTGACCGCCGCGTTATGACATCGGGTGAACCGGAAATGGTTGAGGAAGTTGTCACCATCATGGGAATCACCAAGATTTATCTCTCTACAAAAAGCGTTTTGCGCGATCCTTGTGGAAATGTCATAGGTCTAGTCGGCGTCTCGCGGGATATCACCGAGCGTAAAGCTGCTGAGGAGGCGCTACGAGAATCTGAAGAGCGTTATCGTCACTTTATTGAGACTGCCTTAGAAGGAATTTGGGTGATCGACGCTGAAAGCAAGACGATTTTTGTCAATCGCACACTGGCAGAAATGCTTGGCTACAGCATTGAGGAGATGCAGGGGAAGCCGCTATTTGATTTCATGGATGATGAAGGGAAAGCGATCGCGGCTCGCCAAGTCGAGCTTCGCCGCCAAGGTATCGAGGCCAAGATTGATTTTAAATTATGTCGCAAAGATGGCTCGTTTCGATGGGCAATTGTTTCGACCTCTCCCATCTTCGACTCAGCAGGGAATTATGCTGGAGCCTTTGCGATGATTACGGATATCACCGATCGCCGACAGGCAGAAGAAGCACTGCGCGAAAGTGAGGCGCGACTAAGAGAGCAAGCAAGGCGGGAAAACTTGCTCAACCGTCTCGCTAGCCAAATCCGTAACAGTCTTAACTTAGACAAAGTTTTGGAAACAACCGTGCAAGAGATCCGCAATTTGTTGCAGATTGAGCGGTGTCATTTTGCCTGGTATTACCCTGACAGAGAGGAACCCGGTTGGGCAATTGTTAAGGAAGCTCGCAATTCGGAGCTTTCCGATCTCAGAGGTTATTACCCGATTGCTGCTGTCGGATCGATGGGGCAAAAACTTTTGAACCTGGAAATGCTGCGGATAGATGATATCGAGAAACTGAGCCAGAAGCCGCGAAGCGCAGCTCAGCCAAGCCAGGAGCCACGAAGCGTGGCATACGCTAGCGATCGCCTGTGGCGTAAATTTCTTCGTTCGATGGGCTTCGCCTCTATCTTGGTGCTGCCCATTCAAACTCGATCGGGTACCATTGGTATCCTGAGTTGTTGCCAGAGTTCTGCACCCAGACCTTGGAGAGATTGGGAAGTCGAACTGCTGCACGCTGTAACCGACCAACTTGCGATCGCGATTAA
>NZ_JACJOQ010000201.1:0-3265 GCF_014695635.1 Coleofasciculus sp. FACHB-712
ACGCCGCAGGGAATATTTAGACGCTTACCGACGTGACGTTCCATTTGGGTACCGAAGATGGCAGAAGGTTCCACACGAGCGATCGCATCCCCAATTTGACCGTGGTCTTCGGTGACGATCACTTCATCGCAGTATTCGCCTACCTGCTCTTTGAACCACTCAGCGTCGTACTTGCAGTATGTTCCCGCCCAAACAACGTGAATCCCCATTTCTCTTGACAGAATTTTTGTGATGGCGGCGGCGTGAGTGCTGTCGCCAAACACCACAGCTTTCTTCCCTGTCAAGTTTTGGCAGTCAATAGAACGGGAGAACCAAGCGGCTTGAGAAACGTGCAAAGTTTGCTCGTTGATGTAGTCTTCGTAGTTAACATCTGCGCCTTGAGCGTTAATGATTTCCTGAATTTTGCGGATGCAACGTGCAGTTTCCACCACACCCATCGGCGTGATATCTACAAAAGGCATCCCAAATTCTTTCTCCAGGTACTGAGCCGCCATTGGCCCGATTTCGCGGTAAGGAACCAGGTTAAACCAAGCCTTCGGCAAATTCTTGAGGTTGTGAACTGATGCGCCTTCGGGAATTACTTCGTTGACTTGAATCCCCAAGTCAGCCATCAACCGCTTCAACTCGGTGCAGTCGTGGTGATTGTGAAATCCGAGGCTGGAAATTCCGAGAATGTTAACCGAGGGCTTTTCAGTTTTCCCTTCGGGTAAATCGCCTTTTTTCCGGGCTTTCTCGATGTAAAGCTGGACAATTTGCCGCAGGGTAATGTCGGCTGCTTGCAGTTCATTGACGCGGTAGTGGTTCACGTCCGCCAGCATTACGTCTGACTTGGTTTCTATGGAAGCTCGTTCTACGAAGTTTTCCAGGTCTTCTTGGAGAATGCTGCTGGTACAGGTAGGAGTTAAAACAATTAGGTCTGGATGTTCCTCAACGTCTTTGCGGGTGATATTGTCCACCACCTTTTCTTGGGAACCACGCGCCAAAACGTTCCGGTCAACGGAACTGATGGTAACTGGGGTGAAGTTGCGATCGCGCTCTAGCATCGAGCGCATGACGTTAAAGTAGTCATCGCCAATTGGCGCGTGCATAATGGCGTGGACGTTCTTAAAGGAACTGGAGACCCGCAGAGTACCAATGTGAGCGGGGCCTGCATACATCCAGTAAGCCAATTTCATAGAGTTCTCCCTTCGTGCTGATGACTATCTATCTATCTGGAATGAGCTGAAACAGTTGATTTCAAAGGCTAATTGTCTCAGATTGCCTCAAACATCCACCAACCCCGATCTCATGAGCGGTTAGGGTTCTGGTGAACTGGCAAAAGTGCCTGGAATGCCCTTCATCTATATAATCCAGGCTGGTATAAGAGCGATCGCACTCTCGTCGATCTGAAACGATTCTTAATTTTTAGGGATATTCCTTTATTTAATGGGTCGAGGAACTCAATGCTTTGCGCTGTGCATCTAGCAGTTCTTGAATCCCTTTTTCGGCTAAATCTAAGATTTGATTGAGCTGAGTCCGGTTAAAGGTGCCTTCCTCAGCCGTTCCTTGAACTTCAATGATGTTCAATTGGTCATCCATCACTACGTTGAAATCCACCTCAGCCGCCACATCCTCAACGTAATTCAAATCTAAAACTGGCTCTCCCTGCAACAGTCCTACCGAAACTGCGGCAATTTGATGGCGAATTGGCGATCGCTCTAACTCTCCCTGCTGTATCAGCTTTTCTATCGCGTCTGCAAGTGCCACAAACCCGCCGAAAATCGAGGTTGTGCGGGTTCCCGCATCCGCTTGTAAAACATCGGCATCTATCGTTATCGTGCGTTCTCCTAGTACCTCTAAATCTAGCGACGCCCGCAAGCTGCGCCCAATCAATCGCTGAATCTCTTGCGTGCGTCCAGACAGCTTCATAAATTCCCGTGCTTGGCGTTGGGGTGTCGCACCAGGTAGCATCCGATATTCAGCCGTTAGCCACCCTTTGCCGGTGCCTTCTAAAAACTTGGGGACACCTTTTTGAATCGTCGCACTACAGAGAACATGAGTGTCGCCGCAGCTCGTTAAAACCGAACCCGCTGCAAATCGGGTGAACATTCGTTCAAACCGAACCGGACGTAGTTGGTAAAATTGCCGACCATCAGGACGCAGCCAAGACATCGCACTTGCCTCAAAATTCTTGATTAGGATACAGCACTTACCAGTCAATTTAAGTTAATTAATCTGTTGAACTTTAACAATCTACGATGATTTATTTAGGAACGACTCACTGCTATAGCTTTCGGCTAAGGCGGCGAGTCGTTTGCTATCATTTTCGTTCTGCGATTCGCAGTTTAGCGGAGCGAGAGCGAGGATTATTTTCCAGTTCATCGTCTTGCGGTGTAATCGGTTTTTTGGTTAACACCTGCAATATCGGCGATTCTCTAAAACCATGCTTTACCAAGCGATCTTCTAAACTGTGAAAACTGATGATGCCAATCCTACCGCCTGGTTTGAGCCAGTTGGGTGCTTGATTCAGGAAGGTTTCTAGAGACTTTAACTCATCGTTGACGACAATTCGCAGCGCTTGAAATACCCGTGTGGCAGGGTGAATTCTGCCGTAGCGGTACTGACGGGGAACGCTATAGGCGATCGCCTCTGCTAACTCGGTTGTTGTCTGAAACGGACGCTTTTCCACAATCGCTCTAGCAATTCGCCGCGACAGCCGCTCTTCCCCGTATTTAAAGAAAATATCTGCCAGTTCCGCTTCTTTCCAGTGATTAATGACTTCTGCGGCAGTCAGCGATTGCTGCTGATTCATTCGCATATCTAAGTCAGCTTGGTGGCGAAAACTAAAGCCTCGCTCTGGAACATCGAACTGAGCAGAACTCACGCCTAAATCCGCAATAATTCCGTCAAATATTAGACCATTCGGTTGATATTTGGTGAAATTGCCATGCCAAAATTGGATGCGTTCCCTAAAATCGTGCAATTGGGTTTTAGCCGCAGCGATCGCTTGTTCATCTTGGTCAATCGCCGTCACCCGAACATCCGGTGCCGCTTCCAGAATTAACCGACTGTGTCCGCCACCCCCCACCGTCGCATCCAGGTAGTGTCCCCCCGGACGGATTTCCAACCCGGCAATTAACTCCCGACTCAGCACTGACAGATGAAAAAATGCCGGTGCTTCCGTCTGATTCGTCAAACTCTTGTCAATTTCATCCATCAAAAAAACTTAGCGACGATAAATAGGCGCACCCTCTATTTTGCCTATAATTTTTCCGATTTTCTGGTT